>NZ_JCANUT010000002.1:7370-249374 GCF_059569095.1 Propionivibrio pelophilus DSM 12018
GGATGCCTCAAACGCCGTTCCTGGATTCCGGCCTGCGCCGGAATGACGCAGTTTCTCGCTCGTCGTCCCGGCGAAGGCCGGGACCCAGTGGGATGCCTCAAACGCCTTTCCTTGATTCCGGCGTATGCCGGAATGTCGCCCCCAAACCAAACCTTCGCGCCCCTTCGCCGCTCAAGCAGGTACACGCGCAATGATCAAGACACTCCTCTTCTCCACCCTCTACCCCAGCTCCGCGAGGCCGATCCACGGCATTTTCGTGGAGACGCGCCTGCGCGAACTTCTGAAAACAGGGGAAGTGGAGACAAAGGTCGTGGCGCCGGTGCCGTGGTTTCCGTTCTCCGCTGAGCGTTGGGGCGAGTACGGACGCTTCGCCGCCACCCCGCGTTTCGAACAACGGAACGGTGTCGACGTGCACCATCCCCGCTATTTCCTTCCGCCGAAGATCGGCATGAATATCGCCCCGCACACACTTGCCCGAGGCGCTTTGCCGACGATCAAGAAGCTCATGCGCGACGGCTTCGATTTCGATCTGATCGACGCGCATTACTACTATCCCGACGGCGTCGCGGCCGGATTCCTCGCCAAGTGGCTGGGAAAGCCCTTCGTCGTGACGGCGCGCGGCACGGACCTTTCGCAGATTCCCCAATTCGCCTACCCGCGCCGACTGATTCTGGATACCGCTGCACATGCCTCCGCGTCGATCGGCGTATGCGCCGCACTGATGGATTCCCTTGCCGAACTCGGCGCCGATCGCCAACGCCTGCACGTAATGCGCAACGGTGTCGATCTGGAACGCTTCCAACCGGTCGACCGGATCGAGGCGCGTCAGCATCTCGGCTTGCCCGTCGACCGGCGCATCCTGCTCTCCGTCGGTCTGCTGATCGAGCGCAAGGGACATCACATCGCGATCGAAGCGCTGAAGCAACTGCCGGAAGACGTCCTGCTGGTGATCGCCGGCAGCGGCCCGGAACGGGAACGGCTCGGAAATCTAGCCAAGGAATGCGGCGTGGCTGCCCGGTTGCAGTTCGCTGGGCAGGTTCCCAATGACCAACTCAAGTGGTGGTACAGCGCCGCAGATGCGCTGGTACTCTGTTCCAGCCGCGAAGGCTGGGCCAACGTGCTGCTGGAAGCGATGGCCTGCGGAACGCCGGCGGTAGCCACCGATATTTGGGGAACCCCGGAGGTGATCCAGCGGCGCGAAGCCGGGCGGTTGATGGCGGCGCGGACGCCACAGGCGCTCGTCGGTGCCTGCCGCGATCTGCTCGACGACTACCCACCCAGGGCCGCGGTGCGGAAATACGCCGAGGGCTTCGGCTGGGACGCCACCACAGCGGCGCAGCTCAAACTCTTCAGGGAAGTGATCGATGCGTGACCTCCTGCTTACCGCCATCATCGTTGGCCTGATTCCGTTGATTCTGCGTACGCCGCGATACGGAGCTTACGCCTGGGCCTGGCTGTCGCTGATGAACCCGCACCGTGCGACCTGGGGATTCGCCCGCAATTTCCCCTTTGCCTACACGGTGGCCCTGTCGACGCTGGTCGGCTTCCTGTTTTCCAAGGAAAAAAAGCCGTTTCCGGTGACACCGATAACCGTCGTCTATCTCTCCTTTTGGTTTTGGATGACCGTCACAAGCCTGTTCGCGATGAATACGCCGGAGGTCGTTTTCGATAAGTGGATTTTCGTCAGCAAAATTCACTTGATGATTATGGTGACGCTTATGCTTATTCGTGGGCGTGAGCAGATTGAGAAGCTGGTTTGGATTGTCACCGCATCAATCGGGTTTTACGGCGTAAAGGGTGGGGTCTGGACTGTGCTTAGTGGCGGCGGAGGTGGTCGCGTTTACGGCCCACCCGACAGCATGATTCAGGATAACAACGGTTTGGCGTTGGCTCTTGTCGTTCTTGTCCCCTTTGTGTACTACCTTTACCAGGTCACTTCGCGTCGGATCTTGCGCTGGGGATTGGTTTTCGCTGGTGTGGCGATCTGTTTCTCAATTTTGGGTAGCCATTCTCGAGGTGCCTTTTTGGCACTGGTTACCATGGCGTTCATGCTGGCAATCAAGGGGAAACGGCCATTTTTGATGAGCATACTGCTTGTGGCGGTGCTGTCTACGGCAATTGTGTCCATGCCAGATCGTTGGATGTCCCGCATGGAGACAATTCAGACTTATGAGCAAGATGCTTCTGCCATGACTCGCATAAAGACCTGGCAGACTCTCTGGAACCTTGCCTTGCACCGGCCACTCGTTGGCGCCGGCTTTCACACAGATAATCCTTTGATATTCGCGTTATATGCTCCGCCTGGTGTGGAAGTGGGTAGTCCGGTAGCGCACAGCATCTATTTCGAAGTTCTAGGTGAGCACGGTTTTCCGGGGATTATTCTCTATCTGTCTCTCTTCTTTCTGTCATGGTCGAGAGCAGGGAAGTTGGCCCTTCTGACCCGTGACGATTCGGAGCTCGGCACATGGGTTCCGCTTCTGATGCGCATGGCGCAGGTCAGTCTGGCCGGTTTTGCCGTTGGTGGGGCGTTCCTCTCGCTAGCGCACTTCGATTTGCCGTACTACATCCTTTCTTTCGTCATCCTCGTTGATGCGACCGTGCGGGAGAGAATGACGAGTTTGGCATCTGGGAAAGCCGCATGATGTCGCCAAGCGAAAAACTGACTTCGCTGCTGATGCGCAA
Source organism: Propionivibrio pelophilus DSM 12018 (assembly GCF_059569095.1). Taxonomy (NCBI): domain Bacteria; kingdom Pseudomonadati; phylum Pseudomonadota; class Betaproteobacteria; order Rhodocyclales; family Rhodocyclaceae; genus Propionivibrio; species Propionivibrio pelophilus. Next base: position 10,053 of record NZ_JCANUT010000002.1, read on the forward strand.
AGCGCTCGGCTGTTTCGGCACAGTCGTTTCGTCACGCCTGTCCATTCTTATCTATCACCGCGTGCATGTGACCGCTGACCCGTTGTTTCCCTTCGAACCTGACGCGCGACGATTCGAGGCGCTGATGCGCTTCGTTGCGGCGACCTATCGGGTCATGACGTTGGGCGAAGCTGTCGATCATCTGGCCAACGACACCTTGCCCCCACGTTCTCTGGTCATCACGTTCGACGACGGCTATGCGGATAACGCAGAGGTGGCATTACCCATCCTTGAGCGGTTTGGTTTGCGGGCAACGTTCTTCGTCTCCTCGGGGTTTCTAGACGGTGGCCGAATGTGGAATGATTCGGTGATTGAGTGCCTGCGCGCCAGTGCCAAAGAATCAATCGACCTGGACGCTCATGGATTGGGCCGATTGCCGTTACTTACGACAGCGGATCGCCGACGTTGCATTGATGCCCTCTTGCCACGGATAAAGTACCTGCCATTGATCGAGAGGATGAATGCCGTGCATGATCTGCAACGTTGGTGCGGGGTTTCCAGTCTGCCAGACGACCTCATGATGTCGTCCAATCTGGTGCGATCAATGCGCCGCGCCGGGATGGAAATTGGTGCGCATACCGTCAACCACCCAATTCTGAGTTCGATTACGGCAACTGAGGCCGAGCGCGAAATCAACGATGGCCGTCGTAAGCTTGAGTCCATCATCGATGCGTCCGTCAACGTCTTCGCCTATCCGAACGGCAAGCCGGGTCAGGACTACGACGCGAGTCACGTTGAAATAGTCAGAAAGCTTGGGTTCCGGGGTGCGGTGAGTACTGCGCCCGGTGTTGGGCGGGCAGGGGACGATTTGCTTCAATTGCCGCGCTTTTTGCCTTGGGGAAGGTCAATCCCGGTATGGGGGGGACGTCTGGCATTGAATCAGACGAATGTCAGGTTTGATGTGGCTGTGTGAGCGCGATCAAGCCTTTTCACTCTCTCCCACCAAGAAAAACAAGTGACATACGTGGAGCCCATTCCCGGAATTTTCGATGCATGAATATTAGGGAAAGTACCGTAATGGGGGGAGTTAGTAGCCAATATACGAAATACAATTCAGACACCGGCGTCTTCTTAAAAATTGCCCAGAGCGCAAACAGTACGACGCTGTGAGAAAGAAAGATAAAAAAGCTGGATCTTGCATGCTCATACAGCCAGTCCCCAATTCGGCTCCCCACAAGCAAATTCAAGCAAGGCCAAACCAGGAACGGCGATACGAGCCTGAATAGCTCTCTGTTCTCGATCCGCAACACGACGATTGCGATACAAGTACCCGCCAGCAAAAAGAGACACCAGTTCGCATGTTTATCGAGTGCAGTTAAGTCCCAGTGGCGCACTGAGGCCAACCCCCCGATGTAGAAATTCACCAGCATACTGGTTCGCAGAATCAAGTCGCCATCCAGGTTGAAATGCCAGATGATCAGGACAATCATCAGTCCGAGATAGGGAGTTCTTTTCAAAAACTGCCAAAGAACGGGGGATAGAACTGAGATAACGAATAAATCCCTCAGGAAATTAAGCGGGTAATTGACGGGATCGACAGTTACACCGATCAAGGCGTTTAACCACTCCAACGGTTCGGGGGGATACAGTTGAGCAGAGAATTGATGCCCCAGTATCTGATACTTCTGTAGGAAAAAAACTATGATTGCTATTGGAAAATTCCAGAGCACAAGCGGCACCAAGATGGATTTGGTCTTTTTCTTGATGAGTACAAGGGGGCGCAGTTGTAAATTGCTTTTGAATACCAAGTACCCTGAAATAACGGTCAGAACCGGTACTGTTGCCCTGAACAGTCCGTGAGAGAAAAAAGCCTTCAGGAGCGAAAAAGCCGAATTCCCAACCTCACTCAGTGGTACGTAAGGAGGTAAGTGCAAAATAACGATCCCTATGATCATCACGAACCGGGTGGTCCAGAATCGTCTACTTATGTCTTCACTCAACATGAAAGAATTCTCTTGATCAGGGCTACGATATTGGCCGATCAATTTTTGATCGCAAAAACAATGGAACCAGGCGTTAGTACCTGCCCGAGAAAACGAAACGGTGGAAGAGCCCTGACGATAGAAAGTACTAGACGGATGAGCACGCCTCTTCCCTCGTTTTCGATCATGTCGAAGCGATCCAGAGAACGGAATCCATGTGTGCGGAGGTAGGCAGCGAGCGAATAGAACGAAAACCAGTTGACCGCAGGGTACTTGCAGTAACTGGCAATCTCCGGTCGTGTCGTGACGGCCAAGCGCTCGTAGTGTCGTTTGATGAATCCGGGATACCAGCTGTAAAGCGGCAGATTGAACTCCTGCTGAACGGGGCAGAGCCAGTTCGTCGTACTCAGGTAAAGCAATCCGCCCGGTTTGAGGATGCGGATCGCCTCATTGAGGCAGCCTTGCCAATCGGCGACGTGTTCAAGCAGTTCCGGCAGAAGCGCGACGTCCATCGACGCATCGGGGTAGGGGAGCTCGGTAGCAGAACCAATATCGTAATGAATGGAAAGCCCCGCGTCTCCTGCCCGTTGGCGGGCAATCTCGATGAGAGGCGCATTGACATCCAGCCCGAACACCTTGTGACCGCGTTCCGCCCATAGTTGCGCCTGCATTCCCGCGCCGCAGCCGATATCGGCCACGTTCAGTTCGGAGATATCACCACCGTTGAGTTTCGTCAGCAGTCGAAGCGATTTGTCCCGGACGAGCGTGAAGCGCTGCGCGGTTTCCGGCGAGAGCGACTGTTGGGCGTAGTAGTCGACAAAATTCTGGTCGGACGAGTGGTCCCAGGTCGTCGTTTTGGGTGAATCGTCAGTCATCGTGGGGGCCTCTCGTCAGAAACGTGCGGTTGATGTTCCGTGGACACTCGTGCCAGGGCGCGGTTCGGCAAAGAGCCGAAACGTGCAAACGGAGATCGGCATTTCGGGCTTGGTCCGGAATCCGGTGGTGCACCGATGGATTCCGGCCTTCGCCGGAATGACGTAAACCTCTTCCTTTTTCTGCACGATGATCGCTCATCAAATCCTGAACGTCGGTGCTTCCGCCTGCAGCCATTGTTCGAGGATGATCAGAATCCAGACCATCTCACCGTAATACCCGGGGTGTTCCGGCAAATATTCCGCGATAAGTTTACGAGCAAAATCCTCACGGACGATCCGGCGTTCGGCGAGTCCCTGCAACGATTCCTTGGCCAGTTTGCGTAGTGCCGGATCGCGCGCGGCCCATACGCCGAAGGGCAGGCCGAATCCTTTCTTCTTCTTGGTAATGATCTCGTCGGGAAGGTAGCCGCGGAGTGCTTCCTTGAAGAACCAGCGCAGCTTGAAGCCCTTCAGCTTCCACTCCGGCGAAAGGCGCATGGAGAAATCCGTGATTCGGTCCGAAAGTAGCGGGTAGCCGACGGCGATTCCCGCCATGTCGGTGGCACCGCGGACCTTGGGCAGGTCGCAATCGGCGAGTGTGTAGCGCCAATCGTAGGCAAGCATCCGGTTGATCAGGCTGGGGGCTTTGCATTCGCTCCAGGTGCCGCGCATGTGCCGCGCGGGTTCATCTGTATCCATGCGGGCGAGCAGTTCGCTGGTGAGCACCTTGGCCGGGTCGAGGTGCATGATCAGGTTGAAGCTTTGCATGCGGTCGGGCATCGGCAGGTGCGAATGGCGCACATAGCCCGTTGCCTGACGCAGCCCGGGGATGCGCCGCAGGATACTGTCGTCGCCGCACATCGGCTCGATCATCCGCCGGAGACCGGTGGGTACGCGATGGTAGTAGTCGAAGAAACGCTGCGTCGCGTAGCGCGAGTTACCGCCGAACAGTTCGTCGCCGCCATCGCCGGCGAGCATCTTGGTGCAGCCGTCGCTCTTGGCCATCTTCGCGCAGTAATAGGCTGGCAGCGCCGATGAATTGCCGAACGGCTGGTCGTGGTGGCGGGCGACAGCCGGCAGGCTGGCCGCCAGATCAGCCGGAGTGACATAGTATTCGTGATGGTCGCAGCCGAAATGCCGGGCGGCGATACGTGCGTATTCCATCTCGTCGTAACCCTCGGCCTCGAATCCGATCGAGTAGGCCCGGGTTGGGGCGCCGGTAATCTGCCCGAGCATCCCGCAGACTGTGGAACTGTCCGTGCCGCCGGAGAGGAAGGCGCCAATCTGCGTATGCCCGGCAATTTCCTCCGCAACGCTTTCGCGGATCAGTGAACGGAAGGTGTCCTTTGCAACGGAAAACGGCTCACGGTGCCGCTCGTCGAACTCCAGCGGCCAATGGCGAAACTCCTTGACGCCGCTCGCATCGATCAGCAGGGCATGCGCCGCCGGCAGGCGCCGCACCTTGCTGAAAATGGTGCGCGGTGCGGGGATCATGTGGAAATAGAGGAAGTCGAACAGCGCCTGTGGGTCGATTTCGTCGCCGCGGCCGGCCACGCAGTCAGCGCGGTCGGAGAAGGACAGGGTGTTGCCATCGAGGCAATAGCAAAGGGTCTGAACCGAGAAGCGGTCAACTGCAAGCAGCACACTACCGGTGCCGGCGTCGACAACGGCCAGGGAAAAAGTTCCACCGATGTGCTTCAGGACATCGGTGCCGTGCTTGGCCCAAGCCATCAAAAGTGCTTCTGCCTGCCCGGATTGTTTGGCGGCGAGTGCTATTTCGTTGTCCGCAAAGCTGATGTTGCCGGCCAGGGTGCATGCTGCTTGAGCGTTGCGCGCCGAATTTGTGCTCTGGAAGTCTAGGGCTTCGATAAGCTCCTGGGCCGTGGATGGGGTCCTTAATTGCCCGAGTGTCAACGCAGTACAAAAATGCGGAGTCATAAAGATCTTTCTTGTGGCAAGTTCTTGCCGTGTGCGAAATGGGACTGAGCTTTGCTCACGCCAAGAAGCTTCCGGTTAGCTTGGATTCGGGCTTGATTGGGCGTGATCACATGGCAAACATTGTCGGTAGATAGGGGCGCTAATCAGGACTGCCTACCAACTTCCTGAACAGATTACGGAGATGAGCCGTAACCCTACTCTGTAGAGAATACTGTGGTAAGGAAACTGCGGTAGACGCTATGGCCGTGTAGCGCTCGATATACATCTTCCTCAGAATATTGAGGTCGTAACCCTCTTCAACGATTTTCCTGCCTCGCTTTCCAAGTCTTACAAGTTCTTTGGGGTCTGCGTCGCGGAGTGCGTCATGAAGCGCTCCGCGTTTGCTCATGTCAATGAAGATCCCTTCCTTGACGATAGAGCGCTGATTAACGTGATTGGTACAGATTACAGGTAGTTCCATGGCCATGGCTTCGATGTAGACGATTCCGAAAGTTTCGAATAGCGAACCGAGGACGAATACATCAGCTGCAGCGTAGGCTTTGGGCAGATCATCATGACTCAGCGTCGTGAAAATCACGCGATTTTCCATTAATTCTTCGCCGATCTTTTTAATCTCCGGTGTGTCGCTGCATTCCTGTCCTGCTATAACAAGATAAACATCCTTCAGCGGGGCGACTTCACGGATGACGTAGTCCATTCGCTTGTGCCAGTAACAGATCATGCCGACACTGATCACCACGAATGCATCTTCGGGGATTCCGTGCTGCTTGCGGAAAGCCGATTCAATATCCGGTCTGAAGAGATCGATGTCGACCCCATGAGGGATCATGAATGCCTTGTCTCTAGCGCTATGAGTCAAGTTATAGTCCGTATGCTCCTGAACAAAATCACACAACGGCAAATTCTTCGCCGGAATGGCCCCACCATTGGAAAAGATGATTTTGGGCGTTTGCCTGAACAAATGGCGATGCCGATAGATGATGTTGCACACATCTCTCTCAAGGCAATGGATTACATCGAACTCGCCTTCGAGAAGCGGCCGGAGTGCTGCGTAGGCGAATGTTTCCGCTTCGACCAAAAGACGTTCGGACTCCTTCATCGCAGCTTCCCACTTGGGCGATGCGACCACGTGGACTTTGTCTAGATACGCGGAATTGCGCGGAACGTTATCGATAACCCATTCTTTTGTCGTGTTTTCTCCGCCGCCCTTAAAAAGAGTGATGTCTAATGAATCGGAGACAAGATTGAAAAGGTCGCGGGCGAAAATTTCATGGCCGCGGTAAATATTTCCAAGGCCAGAGCAGAGGAGTGCGATTTTCATATGGGGCGAAAATGGTTCAGGTATTTCGGTTGATGGTGAAACGCTCCACGAGGTCCAGATATCGTGACGTGTGTGATTCTGTGATCTTATCGCTGCTCAAGAAAGTTGCATTCTTTGTAATGGTTATCAGGTCTTCACGTGCTTGTTCACAGATTTCTGGTTTAGATGCCTTTGGCAAAGGCGGTGACCAATTTGGGGTCCAAATTCCTAGCGATTTTAGACTGCGCTTGAATTGGCTTTTGAGTAAGTCTCTTTTGCTTGTTCCATTTTGAGGTGAAAAAACCGGCGTAATGCGACTTGGGCGATATGGAAGATTCATTGTGGAGAGCCAGTCGATCCACTTGAAGTCTAGAACGTAGCCATAACAATTCACTGGAATCCAAGGGATTCGCAAGGCGTCCGCCACAATCGCACCATGCATTGCTTCCGTAATCAGTGTTTCACACTGGCTGATTTCGAAAAGAACTCTTTCCACTTCCCAGTGGCAACTTATAAAGTGAATGTTTACGTCACTGCAGAGAGCCTCCCAATCATAGTTGGAAATACTATGGCCGGTCGCCATGAATCCGAACGGATACAAGGGTTTCGGTGCTCGGGGGTAGGGGACTGCACGAATCAGTACGGCAGGATCGGTGATGACACAACGTGGGTTTAGCGCCAATGCCTTTGCTGTTTCGTAGCCCCTAACGGTATGGAACGCATAACTTCCATCGATTTTCGGTGCCGCACCATAGCCCAATCCGCTACCAAAAATGTGTTTGAAGGGCGATGCCGGCAAACGATGATTAATAAGAGTGCCAATCCCGACGAAGATCTCGTCCGGTTGTTCGTCGAAAAGATTTGGAAACAACTGAGGCCATAACCATGGATTCAAATCATCGCCAAAATTTCCGGAAGGGTCGTAAAAATAGTGCATTTGCATTTTTCCCCCTATCCCGCAGCGAGGAGTGCGAGTTGTCTAGATATATAAAATCTAACCATAACACCGGCGACTTCTGAAACTTCTAGAAGGAATGAGGGCGTCTTGCCAGACTTACGATCAGCTTATTGTCCGATGGTGTTTTTCCGCTCATGACCGCGTTAGAAGTCTCTTCCCTGCGTCAGAAAAATCACGAAAATATTGGCGTGAAAGACAATGCAGTAAGAGTGTGTATACCACCGCACCAATTCCGATGTGCAACAAGAGCAATGTAACGAGGTTAGGCATTCTGAGCATAGTGATCGGGCGTAGCAGTGAAATTACAATCCACATTACCGCCGCGGCGAGGGATGGTAGTCCTAATATTTGGAGGGCGTGGCGAGTGGTAAGGCCGATCAAACCAAGCCCGACTCGAAACGTAATCAGCGAGTAGAGAGAGGAGAGCGCGACTGCGACCGATACAGCAACGATTCCGTGCGGCAGCGTTAGGACGACACCAAGAATCATCAGCGTCGTTCCGAAGGCGTGGTATTTAAATGCCAGCCCAACGCGGTTTTGTGAGTTAAACAGCGGGAAAGCGATGGCGGTCGACCCGCGATAGGCAGAACTAAGTCCGAACAGGCTCAATATGGGAGTCATCGCTAGCCACTTGTCGCCGTAGATGACGGGAACTAATTCTGAAGAAACGGCTGAGAGTCCTATGCCTAGCGGAATAATGACCGCTGCTAACAGACGACCACTTCGCATGACGGACTGCTGCAATCTTTGCCTTTCTGACTGTATAGCTGAAAAAGCAGGAAAAAGAACACGTTGCAATGGCATCGCAATTCTCGCCCGAACCTCGTCAGTAAGTGAGCGTGCATTTTGGTAATAGCCAAGCGAGTTGGCTCCCAAACTTCGTCCAATCAATATCAAATCGAAATTAGTGCTGATGTAGTAAAGCAGACCATTGCTAAAGTAGCTTCCACTCGTCCTCCAGGTGGACGAAATATAGGCCACGTGAAATCTAAACCTAGGGATGTAAGGCACGGCAATTACGTAGAGCGCAAGAGACGCAACGGATGCAACCAACGGCCCGGCAACAAGGCTCCAAACGCCAAAGCCGAGATACGCGAATGCGATTGCTGAAAACGCGCGAACAGTTAGGTTGAGTATTTGTATGTAGAACTCGGTCTTGAAACGTAACAGCCGTGCGATTACAGCCTCGTGTACATTTGTGCATCCATTTATTATGAATGGGATACACATTACTCTAAGCAACCTCCCTGTGAGCGGGTCGTTGTAAAACCACGCTGCTGGGTAGGAGAGACAAAAAACCACGCATGCGAGAAGTAATCCAACAGTCGCCGATGCCCAGAATACCGTGTCAATTTGCAGTCGTGTAATGACACGTTGCTGGATCAAAATGTTGGTGAATCCGAATCCTCCCAAAAGCCCTGCCAGTTCTGTTACTACAACTGCCATGGCGATGTAGCCAAAATCCGAAGGAGTGAGAAGGCGGGCAAGTATCGACATCGACCCAATAGTAAGCAGTGTTCGAAGTGCGATTCCCATGAGAACGAAGCTCGCGCCATGCACTACGCGCTGGCCAAGGTTTTCGGAATTTAGGACAAATGCGCTGCGGAGAGTTTTCGAATGGGGGCGTGCTTTCTTTTGCATATAACTCCAGTGGCGGCGATTGGCTATTTCAACAGCATTCTGATCCTGCTATTTTGGGCGCCATCCTAGAAGAGCAAAAGGAATGTAGGCAAGATACTTCAGGTTTGATGGGGCGCTTCTCCAGGCTTTGAGATACGAGTTGACCGCAATGTTGAACTTGCCGTTTTTTAGATGACTTCTTGCGAACTCTGCATGGTATACGGCTAGTTGTTCAAGGAAACGGCGCCGTTCGATACATCGACCGTCGCGACTGCATAACCCCCACTTCTCAGCTACTTGGGTCAATAGTCTGGATCGGTAGTCGATATCGCGAACTACTTGCGTAGTTTGCTGCTTGTGCTGGCGATATAGAGTCGTTGGCCTTTGCAATTTGATCATTGGGTATTCTCTGGCAATCCGTATCCACAGATCCCAGTCTTCCCCGCAGGGGAGCGTTGAATCAAAATCCCCACATTTTTCGAATACTTTTTTTCGAAACATGGATGTGCTCGTGAGCATCCAGCAATCGAGAAGAAAGAGGTGGTAAATCCATCCTGAATATTCTTGATCGATTTCGTCTAAAGCTCCTTCGAGAGAAAAACTCTCAGGTGTCGGGAAAGAATCGTTCTCGTCAGATTGCCATTTGATGAAATTCGAGTAAACCGCGCCAACATTCGGATGGGTTTTAAACATCTGGACTTGCGTAGCGATCTTGTCTTTAAACCAGAAGTCATCACTGTCTACAAAACAAACGAATTCCCCCGACGATCGGGCTATTCCGAGATTTCGTGCAGTACTTACACCACTGTTTCTCTGGGAGATTAGCTGCACCGGCGATCCATAGGAGCGTACGATTTCGGGAGATCGATCCGTTGATCCATCATCTACGACAATGACCTCAATATCCCTGAAGGTCTGATTGAGTACGCTATTTAATGTAGTGGAGACAAATTTCTCGCTGTTGTAGCTTGGAATGATGACGGACACTTCAGGCATGTTCGAATTCCGACATGATGTTTTGAGTGAATTTTCTGATTGAAGAATAGTCAGTTATCTATTCTCTTGGGTGATAAATCCTCATCCGGGGAGGCGCCGTTCAGGGTTGGTGGAATATCTCGCAAATTGCCACCAAGTAGGCGATACTGCTCCCGCAAAACTTTTGATTTAGGAGCGTGTTGTAGTCCGCTCTTAACCATCTCCATCGCCTCCGTTCTTTTTCGAGCTTTAATTAGAAACTCAGCCCAGTGTGAGTAGGCTGGCCAATAATCTGGCTTCAGTTCACGAGCCCGAGAAAAAGCTTTATTTGCTTTCCTTGGATTCTTTGCCAATAGTTCAACTTCACCGATTCTTGTATAGATTTCGGGAAGTAGAACAAAATCCGCTGGTGCCAGATTTGTAACATAGTGGAAATCGTTCAATATGTTGTAAATGCCTGCCGTGTTTCGACCTAATTGCACATCTGCTTTGCGAGCACGGTTCAGGTTGAGAAGCCCCCAGCAATAGTGGTGCATATGGGAAAAAGTCGGTCCCATGCGGCTGACCCAGAAATCTCGTTGTCGTGCATACCTTTCCTGAAACCATTGAGTGTCACGGCAATAGCGTGGCAGTAACTGTAATTCTGAGTCACTCACATTTTCAGGCCTTGCCACGGCGATTGGTGTTACTAACGCGAAGGTTAAACCGAGCAGGAGCGGGGCAACTGACCGAGATGCGGGCCAGTATTTGAGTATGTGTGTGCGCATGATCTTTCTCCTCCACATCACGATGCTACAAACGATCACTGGTACTGTCAGCGAATCTTTCTCCAAGTGCGCCGAGCAGCACAGCTAGAAATACGAACCGCGGGGCATCAATCAGCGTGTCGAACACTCCAATAGTTAGAACAGACGTGAGAGCTGAGAGTATTGCCATCTCTGCGAAACCGCCGTGCCGTACGCCGCTTATTGAACGCACCGCAACAAGTGTCGCGAACAACCCTAGCACCGAAAATCCAAACCAACCGAGATCGAAAAGTACTCCAGCGATTAGGCTCTTTGTATGCCATGCAAGGTGATCTTCGGCGCTGATAAACCAGTTGTCCATGCCGGATTCAAACGCCCCGTTCTGCAGCAGGTTTTCGTCAATTGAAGCCTCCAGCCGAATGTTATCAACATCCACGTGGCGTGAACCCCCGACAGGGGTCTGCAGGCTCAGCTTGACTGGTTTGCGTGCGTACCACGGCGATGGTTGAAAATGTGGCGAGTCAACTGATAATTCGACGCGTGACCAAGTACGGCCAGTTGCCTGGATTGAGAAGTTTCTCCATTGGCATTCGAACGAAGTGAGTAGCCATTTCGCGCACAAAGACAGGCCAATGGTGCCGGCGTCCGAGCTGCGCACATTCATTGTCAGACGATAGCGTTGTCCCATGTCTACCGGCACGATCTGCTCGAAGTAGAGGGGGCGCCCCGACGTCAGCCGGAGGAATGCGTTGCCATTTTCGGTGCGTAGCGTATAACTGCCCGTTCGTTCTGATTCACCAGCAAGCAGATAACGGGTTTCCGGGAAACGGCCGAGTCCCATGCCGAATAGCGATGTCATCAACCCGGGTGTGCGGAGGTCGAGTACGTCGCGCCAGTGTGCGGTACGTATACCCAGATCCTGTTTGATGTTGGCAAGGCGTTGTTGCGCGAACTGCCCGGTGAGGACCGGGTACGCGGCACAAATTGCAAGAAGTGCTAGTGCGCCAGCAAGCAAGCCGCGGCGGCGCGGCCCCGTAACCGCCAAGAAAAGGAACAAGGAGATACCGACGGCGAAAGCGGCATAACCGCCGCGCGAATAGGTGACCATCAAGGCATATGTCGTGGCCAGAAGAAGCCCGATGCCGATCAGCCGGTTTGCCCAGCTTCGGGTGCGCAGTATCAGGAGTAGTAGAAATGGCGTTGCGACGGCGAGGAAGCACTCGATATAGGCGCCACCGGTGTGCATTGCCGAGATCGGGCCGGTGACGCGGTAGTCGGAAGCGAAGTCGAATAGACTGGCGAAGGTTGCTCTCTCCCAGATGATGACCGTGACCGTAAGCGCCAGTCCGGCCGTCATTCCTTGTGCCCACGGGCGAATCGTGTCGTGGCCGCTGGCGTGCAATCGGCGCATCAGACCAATGCAGAGAAAAGCCCATAACGCGCCCTTGCCGATACGTAGGGCGTTGTATGGGCTGAAGTAGTTGGTGAATGAATTTTCTCCTGGTGCTTGCCATGGCCAAAGTGCAATCGCAGTCGAGATCAGCAGGCTGGCGGCGAGGAGCGAGAGGCAGATGGTCAGTGCAGGATCTCGCATCGACGATCGGCGAGGGGAAGGGACGCGCGCGTAGCCAACCGCCAGGCAAGTCTGGAGCAAGAGGTCGAATTCGTCAAAATAGAAACGACCACTCCAAGGGGCGAGGTCGAGGACCGGGAGAGCCAGCGGGATGAGAATGAACGCTCGTGCCGGGCACTTCCAGACAATCGTCGCGCTCGCGGTGAGGATGATTGTGAGGGCTATTGGAAAAGCCGGGAACGTGGCGGCTTGATAGGCGCAGAAGACCAGAACCACACCCATCGAGAGTATTGAGAGAATAGATGGGATGCGGTTCTCTGCCTGCTCATTACCTTTTGAAATTTGTATTTCGGCGGGCCTTTCACCGTGGTCCATGGCCTCCGTGAGCCGTGTCGTAACAACAACCGTCAGCCACGCGGTGGCCCCGGCCAGAATGATGTTGGTCGGATCAGGGTGGGTACCTTGCAGGAACAACTTGCCCGATTCGACAATGAGCGCCAGAAAGGCCGCTTTTCCCAAGGATCCTGTTGGCGAGCCTCGGTTAGCCCAAGTCATGATGCCGATCGGGAGGTACATCAGCACGACACTGGCGAGACTCAATAGCGCTCGTGCTTCAGTCGTGTAGTAGTGGTAGTAGAACGGCAGGAATTTAAGTTCGGTCAGTTGGGATGCAGCGAACTCCGTTCCGCGCCAGCGATAGGAGAACCAGCCATTGGCGAGAAACAGTACGCCGAGATAGGAAGCGGACAAGAGGAGGGCATACCGTCGAATCGTGAGGGCCAGGTGGTCGGGGGTGAAGGCGGTTCGCTTTTGCCAGACAATAAATCCTGCAGAGGTTCCGGTTAGCCGAGTGAGGATTGATGCTCCTTGGCTGACCCCGGTTGCAGTAAAAAATTGCGCCAACTCCAAGACAATACCCAGCAACGCCCCCAGAGTTGCTGCCAGCGCTATGTGTGACGTGTGGGGCAAGTTTAAGGAGGGGGGGGTATTCTGGCGAGAGCCGGAATTCAGGGGGGCTCTAATGGATTCCGAGGCTGGCGCGAGATGGCGAATTGCGAGCGGTTGTATTGATTGTTTGTGATCGCCTGCCAGCCGATACCCGAGGTAAGCCCCGAAGGGCAGTGTCAGTACGACTTCGGCAACAAGCTTGAAGTACCCTTGGATGCCCAGTGCTGACTCACCCGCAAGCCACCACCCCCAACTGCTTCCCCTGATTTTCTGCATCAATTCGCTTATCGAGACGAGCACGTCGTATGGGAAGAGACTGAACGCTACGTAGGCGACAAGGAATACCTCGACCACGTGCCAGAAGAACTTTCTGGTATCGAGGTGGTGCGCGCAGAGAAAATTTCCTACCCATTTCGGACTCATCGATGCGGCGATCAGTCCGACGCTGCTGCCGATGGTTTCGGCAAGCAGGTCGTTGAGCGAAACCGTGCGAGGAGGGAAGAACAATTGCGAAAACTCGACAGAAAACGCCAGCGAGATGCAGAAAAGCCCCGCAAGCATCAGAGGGACTGTGCGGAACGTCATGACCACATCGCTGCGCTTTGACAGCGCAGGAGAACCGAACAGCCAAGCGGTCAGGAAACCGATGGGCACGTACAGCACACCGTTTGCAATCCAGTCGGCGCGCGAATCAATTCCAAGCCGTAGCATGGGCGTTTGCTGGAAAAGCGCCCATGCTTTTTCCAGCGGCAGCGGCCGGATGTCAAGCGGGACGAGGCTGCCGTAGATGATGAAAAGCAGGTATCCCGCCCATAGCGCTGCAATTCGGGAAGAGTGGTTTTTCATCTAAGCGTACTCAACTATGCGCTGGATTACTCAAGAGTCTCAGCAGCGCTTCGAGGGTCAGCAATCGCCGCCATTGTTCAAGCGCTCTGCCGCCGATAGAGCGCCCCGGATCCATCACGGCACGCAACCGGTTTTCATTGAAGAAGCCTGCTTCCAACAAAAACGGGTTCTCCAGCCAATCATCTATCGAGCAGTCGGCAAATAATTTGGCGTTGGATTCGCGCAGCGATGGGGTGGGTGCTGAGTCAGATCCATTGGACGTCAATTGTGCTGCAAAGGGCCGAAGGAGCCTTTCAAATACCTTCTTGGCGTAGTAGTTGGCGAGCGGGGTGAATTTCCAGATGGTCAGCGGCGTTACGCGGCAAGGGGGATACCCGTGTTCAAGCGGAATACACGCCAGTTGAGGCGCGTGTCTCTCAAAAATCGTTCTCGCAAGCAGACTTCCAAAGCGTCCCTTGGCTTTTGCTGCAAGTATCGGGTCGAGCACTTCGGGAAAGCCAATCGGTGAGATTGACGGCCATATCTGATTGGTCGAGCTAGCGATTCGCCCCTGCCATCGCTGCATCCGCAGCGTGTAGTAGGCCCAGTCGAGTTGCGTGGTATTGGGCTGGCCAAGCGCACGACTTTCGGCACGCTCAAGTGCCGCGGTCATGTGCTCGGTAAGCGAAATGGCCGCATCTCCGGTGAAAACGCTTTTGTCGTAGGGAATGGCTGCGAATCGCTTTCGCGCAATCATGGCAACGTCGAGCGGCACCAACTTGCCAATGCGTGGCCACAGCAGCTCCCACCAATAGCCCCGTGCTAACTCGCCAAACGAGCCGTTCAGGCTCATGGCATAGCGTGACGATAGGGAGCGGTGGATGTGCTGAATTCGAGCGTAGTCGAATGCATCGTATTCCCCATCCGTGATTCGAACGGCACTGAGGAAAGAGTCGCCTTCCAGCGACTCTTCTGAGGTCATGTTGCCATGGCGAATGCCTAGTTTCTGGGCGATTTTTTCGGCCACGATTACGTCGGGGTGCGTGCTTTTCCCCGATACGGTTGTCTCGAAAGGGGCTCCCGACGAGAGCAACCCTGTTAAAAGCAGTCGGGAGTCGTAGCCTCCTGTAAGGTCTGAGACCAAGGGGCGATTCGACTCAGGTAGTGCGCCTAATACGCGTGTCAGGGATGCGTGAACAGCATCGGCAGCGTCATCGCAACTGATCGACTCCGCGGGAATCTCCGAAGGGTTCCAGTAGTTCTCGAACGAGAGTTTCCCCCCGTCGGTGATAGTGGTAACGGTCGCTGGAGGGACCTTTCTGACTTCTTTGAAAAGAGTTCGGTCTTCGTAGATGATGCCGGTAGCGACAAACTCATGTACCGCTATCGGGTCGAGCGGGCTGTTTGCTGCTAGCGCAGCGGAACTGGTGCAGACGGCATGACCCCCCGGCGTCTTGCGATGGAAGAAATGCAGGCTTCCACAGCGGTCCGTGATGATTTGGACATAACCTTTTTCGGTGTCGCCAACGATAATGACGAAGATTCCCTGTATCTGGCGTGACAAGGCGATGGCGCCGTCTCGTTTGTAAGTGTCGAGTAACCAGCGTGTGTCTGCACCCCGGCGCGCCGGTATTGGCAACCAGGTCCCCAGTACGACGATCCAATTTCTGCTGTCTTGGGAATGCTCGATGGAGGCTATCTGACCGTTCTCCGCCGGAGCAATTGCAAGCGAGGCAAAATCGCAAACCCGATGAGGATTCGCTGAAATCAACTTGAGGCTGTTGAGCCGCGTTAGCGCTTGTTCGAAGCTTTCTTGATTTCTTGATACTTGCAACAGGGCGTGTGCCATAGGTACGTCATCCTTCCTGAGAGATGTGTCCTGCCTGAAACCGGTCAGCCTTGTGATGATCTGGCTTCGTCTGTCGCAGGTTGGCCAAGTGTCGGGAACTTCTCAGCGGCTTTGTTACGCGACCAAGAATCTCTCTGGTGAGCATGGTGAACCCAACCAGAGTTGTTGGGTTGAATGCGATGATTCCCTGTCTTTCACGGCGGTTGCTCATCCAGGCTTTTTTGTACTTGTCGTCTCCCTTGAGGAAATCGACTTCGGTGACGCCGTCACGTTCAATCACGTGGCGCAGCTGGTGGGCGGTCAGGATGGTTCCGGGCGAGTAGTCGGCGTAGTTTTCATGGTAGGCCAGTTTGAAGATGCTGGCTTTCCTGCCGGCGACGATCCAGAGTTGTGCCGCCACGGCCTGGTCTCCCAGGCGGGCAATGCCGAGGCGCAACATGCCTTTTTCCGCCATTCGGCGGATCAGCGTGGGGACAAAGCCGGGGTAGGGCTCGGGAACCTTCCAACTGGCCGAATAAACCTCCTGGAAGGCTGCAATGGCTTGCTCGATGTTTTCGGAGCCGGAGATGACCTCCAGCGTTCCGCCGGCCGCTGCGAAATCCTTGTTTCGCCGCTTGATCGTGCTGCGCAGGTTGGCGCTGCGGCTGCGCAGATAGCCTTCCCAGCCGTTCTTTACCTCAAGGAACCAGTTGCCGAAACAGTGGTAGGTGAGCGGGACCCAGCCGATGGCCCGTAGTTCGTTGAGCAACTGCTGATAGGCGGATGAGTTGCAGTCGAGCGGCGCAAATCGCATGACGTGCGCACCGCCATGCTCCTTGATCGTCGAGGCCAGCAGATGGCCGAGAAGGTGTTTGTCGCTGCCCGCGGTTTGCAGCGGGGCATAGAGCGCGGTGTAGAAATTTCCCAGCGATTCGAGTGTTCTGATCCGGCCGGCTTTCGAGAAGCGCAATGGCAAGAGGGTGGTTTCCTTGCCATCGGTTGCGTAGTGGTAACGCACACCTTCATCGCCGGGAAAAACCGTGTTTTGCAGGATGTCGAACCAGACCGGCGTGGTGTCGATGTCCTCCGATGCCGAGAAGCTGTTGTCGATCAGACCGGCCTCATGCAGCGCGGCAATGTCCGGATGTGAGCCGATGGTCAGGCCATCCGGAAGGTTTTTTGAGGAACTGCTTTGCCGAAATTTGTTGAGTAACGACTTGAGGACGATGAATCCTCCGGCGATTGCCGGATTTCTGAATAGCTGGATATTGTCGATTGCGCAACCGAAGGTCGCCCATTCCTTCTGATCGCGTGTGGCGTTAGTGTAGAACTCGATCGTTTGCTGCGGCCGGTGCGTCAGTTGGTCTTCGATGAGCCGATAGAGCTGAATTCGACCCGGGGCGATCCGTGCGAACGCTTCATCGTAGGTCGTCTTGAGGATGACGGACATCGCCGGGCAGTCGATGATGAGCCGCGAAGCGACCGTCTTTCCGTCAACCTCCAGGTGATAGATCGCTGCCTGGCCGGTCGCTGCGAAGCGTTGCAATACGTCGGTGTAGAAGGCGCCTTGAGCGTTGTCGGCCGAGATGGCCGTGCCAGCAACACCCTTCCAGCCGGCGGATTCGAGTGCGCCGAAGCGCGCGACACCGTCCTTGATCGAATCGAATTCGCAGGCTCGGGTCAATGTGGGTTGCGCGAATTCCTTTTCCAGACGGTTGAAATAACGCCGAATGTTCGCCTTGAGATTCTTCGGCCGGGCGTTCCAGTACTCTTCGAATCGCAGTTCCGCCGCCACGCCGATGGTGTAGGCCTGTTCGAAGGCAATGGCGTCGATCTCCGCTGTGGCCAGGTTCGGCGAGAAGCGCGGATCGATCGCGATTAGTTCGATGCTCCAGACGAATCCTGGCAAAACGCCAAAGAGGGTTTTCAGGAGGCGGGCGTCGGCAAGCAGGAGCGCGGTGACTTGCGCTTGCGCCGGGCGGAAGGAGGCCCAGCGCCCCCATCGTCGCGGTTCGAGGATGAGGGCGCCCGTGATGGTGCCTTGGTCGACGTGCAGACACAGCTGTTCGCTGCCGTTGCCGAAATGTTCCAGCAGCGCGCCGACAAAACGGCTGTCGAAATAGGGGTGTCCGCCGTAGAGTTCTGCGTTTAGTCGATCCCAATCCCCGGCGAATCGAGGGAAGGCGGTTTTGGCGGGATGCAGTTGCCAGGGCATCAGCGTTCTCCGTCCGCTGGCGTTTGCATGACTTGTCGGATTGCTGCGACGAGCCAATCCATCTGGGCCTCGGTAAGCGACTGGTGGCAAGGCAGGTGAAGCAGATGCAGCCGGTAGTCGGTTGCTACGCGGCAGGCTGAAACGGCCATTTCGTCCCACCGCCAGACCGGGAAGCCCAGCCGCTTCAGCAGATCGAAATGCGGTTCGGGATGGTCGATGTACAGGGGAAACATGTACGGGACGCAATCGTCTGGAAGCTGAGGGTAGAGCGGGTGGCCGTTGGGCAGGTTATGTGTGGCGTCGAGCCAGCGGGAGTAATTCGCCCGCCGTTTTTCAGCGATGGATTCCGGCGCAGTCTTGCGCACCAGCCAGCGCGATATGCGCGACGCTGACTGATTGATCAGGTTGGGCGAGAAGGAGGATGACGGGGACGTGTAGCGGTGTCGTGCGGTTGTGGCCCGTGTGTTGGGTGTCTGCAGCAGCGTAGACAGTTGGCGGTCAAGGTCGTCGGGTGCGTCAGTCAGGGCTGCAGCGTGATGCTCGAGAGTATGTTTGATAACGCGGAGCTCTGCGGATAGTGATGGCGCAACCGTATCCGGGACGTGCTGATCCATTGAAGAGTTGTCATTCCGGCGAAGGCCGGAATCCATAAAATTCAACGAACTGGACCCCGGCCTTCGCCGGGGTGACGAATGTTTCGGTGTTTCTTTGGTCGTGCTGAAGCAGGATGGATCGGAAACGTGGAGAAGGCCGCCGTCTTCACAAGGGAAGAACTTGTACGGACTGGCGGTGACAAGGCTGCCAAAAAGGCCGATTCCTGGCGCCTGACAGTCTTCTGTGAACAGCGTATGGGAGCAGTCTTCGATCAGCGTGATGTCGCGCTGATTGCACCACTGTTCGAGCGTTGAAAAATCCTGTCGGATGCCGAAAAAGTGGGTCGCTACCAAGGCCTTGACGGGGGAGGTGCATTCCCCGAGGAGTGTGTCCAGCTGTTCGATGTTCGGCGAGAGATCCGGGTTCAGAGGATAAAGCTGCACGTCGGCTCCGAGGTGGAGGGCCGGGTCCAGCATGGTCAGGCAGTGGTAGGAGGGGGCGAGCAGCGTGGTTCCGCTTTTTAGGCCGGCCAGTTCGTAGGCCGCGCGGAGCGCGTAGCGGCCGCGGGCGAAGCTGCGGAAGTTGTTGCTTCTGAAATCGTCATTCCGGCGTAGGCCGGAATCCAGAAAGGGTGATGAACTGGATCCCGGCCTTCGCCGGGATGACGAAGACCTCTGTGTTGCTTCGCCGAATAGTGTCAGTTGCAGCCGTTTCGGCAGCACCGGAATCCGCGGCTTTGGATAGCCGCAGGGGGTGGGATCGAAGCGGACGATTTCCAGCACGGGCTAGTGTTCCGGTCCGATGAAACAGAAAGTCCCTGTCATACCGGCGAAAGCCGGTATCCCGCATCGGAGAGCAACCGTCGACTGGACACCGGCCTTCGCCGGGGTGACGAATTCATGCATCTTCGGGCCTCATCACTAGTAGTCAGTTACACCGAAACACGAGGATAGCCGCGTCATCCCGGCGAAGGCCGGGATCCATGGAGGCACCACTGGATTCCGGGTCAAGCCCGGAATGACGGATCCTGAGAGGTTTGTTTGATTCATCAGTGAGGCCGCTAAACCAGCACCTCAACGCACGCCGGATGGCTCAGAAAGCCTTGCGGGCTGGCGGTGAAGCCGTAGGCGCCGGATTGGTAGATGACCACGAGGTCGCCGACCTCGGCCTTGGCGAGTTCCATGCGGTCGGCCAGCAGGTCGAGCGGGGTGCACAGCGGGCCGACGACGGAGGCGGTTTCGGTTTCGGTCGACGCCATGCGGTTGCCGATGGCGGCCGGGTAGTTCTTGCGGATGACCTGGCCGAAGTTGCCGGAGGCGGAGAGGTGGTGGTGCAGGCCGCCGTCGGTGACGAGATAGACGTGTCCGCGTGAAACCTTTTTGTCGATGATGCGTGCCACGTAGAGGCCGGCTTCGCCCACCAGATAGCGGCCGAGTTCGATGACCAGTTCCGCCTGCGGGAAGTCGCTTTTTGCCCGTTCGGCGAGAGTGGCGAGGTTGTCGGCGATGGGGGCGAGATCCAGCCGTTGTTCGCCGGGGAAGTAGGGGATGCCGAATCCGCCGCCGAGGTTGAGGGTAAGGACAGGGGCTGGCGCGTGTGCGGCCAGCGTTCGGGCGAGTTCGTAGCTCTTTTGTTGCGCTTCGACGATCGCTTCGGCCTTGAGGTTCTGCGCGCCGGCGAAGAGATGGAAGCCTTCGAAGGCGAGGCCGGCGCGGCCGATGGCCTGGAGCAATTCGGGAACCTGCTCGGCATCGACGCCGAACTGCTTGGGTCCGCCGCCCATCTTCATGCCGGAGCTCTTGAGTTCGAAGTCGGGATTGACGCGCACGGCGACGCGGGCCGGGTAGCCGGTTTCGGCGGTGATGCAGGCGAGTTCGGCGACTTCGCGGAACGATTCGATGTTGATCAGGATGCCGGCGGCGACTGCCCGCCGCAGGTCAATTTCGCTCTTGCCGGGGCCGGCGAAACTCACTTCGCGGGGATCGGCGCCGGCATCGAGTGCGACTTTCAGTTCGCCGCCGGAGGCGACGTCGATGCCGTCAACCAGCGATGCCATGTGCGCCACGAGCGCCGGCATCGGGTTGGCTTTCATGGCGTAGTGGATTTTTACCGTTGGCGGCAGTGTGGAGCGCAAGGTTGCGACGCGTTGGTTCAGCAGTTGCCGGTCGTAGGCGTAGAAGGGCGTTTGCCCGACGCGCGCCGCGAGGCGGGTGAGCGGGATGCCGCCGACCAGGAGTTCGCCGTTGTCGACGGGGAACTGGGGCATGGGGGCGTGGGTGGGACGGGGGATGGTCATGGGGCGGTGTTGGTTTCCAAGCGGCAACTCAATGGTCAGGATGGTTTTTTCTGGGGGCCAAGGATGTCTTTCGCTGTCGCTAGTGGCAGGAATAGTGACATTGGCTGATTGGGAAGGGCGGTCATGCCGTGATGAAGGTAGAAGGAAACGGATTCGTCGTTTTTTGCATCGACAATCAAGGCGTAGGCGGCAATCTCAGATTTGAGCGTTCGTGCCAACGCGTTGGCGAGCAATGCGCCGCCTAAGCCCTGATTCCTGAAATGCAGATCAACGGCCAAGCGCCCCATGCGTATGGCAGGTATTAGTGGATAGCGAGGTAGCTTCTTGCGCACAGGCTCAGGGAGGTCGGAAAGCAGCAGACTCGCCGATGCCAGGGTGTAATAACCGGCAACACGCCGATCTGGTGCGGTGGCAACAAAACAAGCCGTTACCCGGCGTCGAATGTCCTGGGTTACCTGCTTGTGAAAATAGACATTCAGCGGCTCGGATCCACAATTGAATTGCGAGCGGTCATGCTCACTGGCAAGCGGCACGACCTGGAACGGTGCCGTGCTATTCATTGTGCCTTGATGAGCTTGCGGTGACGCGCGAACGCTCTCTCAAGAGCCGGTGCCGGCGGCGCTGGAGCAATCAGTGCCTGAGCAAAGCATTCTTGATCAGCAATGCTCAGGCGGATTACTTCGGCTTGTTCAATGGCTCGTTGTGCAGCATCCTGCACAGCGGCAACCACAAAGTCAGTCATGGTTCGCCCCTGCAGTTCGGATGCTCGCTTGAGCATTGTGTGCAGTTCGGTGCTTATGCGTGCTTCAAGGCGGGCGGTTGAGGCGGTCGTCGGCATGATGTTTCCTCCTTTTCTGCAATGTACGGCGAATTGCCGGGTATTTCAACCAACATTATTGATGGGGCCCGAACAAGTATGAACTCGTCACCCCGGCGGTTGTTCTCCGATACTGGATACCGGCCTTCGCCGGTATGACGATGTCTCAGGAGTGGGGTTCATTGTTCATCTGCTCAATGTCTTGCGAGGGCTCAATTGGCACAAGGCATAACGCGTCAAATTTGGCCATCTTGCGCTTGTCGATGAAGCCAATTTGATGGAGGTCGTTTGCCGTCTCGTGCACCGCTTCCAGAATACGGCTCTTGGTTTTGGTTTTTGTGGTCATGGCAAATTTTCTGTGGGCGTTGGCATTCCGACGGTTCTCTCCTCCCCTGAAAAGGCTACGCTATGTGCACAACGCGGTCGTCATTCCGGCGAAGGCCGGAATCCAGGTTTTCGGAGCACAAACTGGATCCCGGCCTTCGCCGGGATGACGGAGCATTTGCGATGTGTGCATGCGGTAGTCTGACAAGGGGCGACTGGGACGGGTTGGCTGCGCTGGTCGAGTGAAACAACCGTTGTTTAACCCCCCTCGATCCCCCCTTGTCAGGGGGGAGGTGGGTGGGGTGTTCCGGGCGGCGGTGGTTTTTGTCGTCATGGTGGTCGCTTAGCGCTTGTTTTCGACCCATTCGGTCGACAATGTCTTTCTGTCGATCTTGCCGTTCGGGTTGCGCGGGAGCGGACCATTTCGCACGTCGATGCCGTGCGGGACCATGTACGCGGGCATGCGGTTGCGGCATTCAGCGAGGAGGGCCTGCACGTCGAGTTCGCCGCCGTCGGGCGGGGTGGCGATGACCTGGATCGACTGGCCGAGCGTGTCGTGGTCGACACCGAAGGCGACGCATTCGCCGACCAGTTTGGTGGCGTAGAGGACTTCCTCGACTTCGGTCGGGCTGACGCGGTAGCCGGAGGTTTTCATCATCTCGTCGCGGCGGCCGATGAAGTACAGGAAGCCTTCGTCGTCCATGCGCACGGTGTCGCCGGAATAGACAGCCAGTTCGGGGATGACGAGGCCGGGTTCGCGGCCGGGGGTGTTGGCCGGCAAGGGCTTGTAGCGTTCGGCGGTTTTTTCGGGGTCGTTCCAGTAGCCCATGCCCACCAAGGCGCCGCGATGGACGAGTTCGCCGGGTTCGTTGGGGGCGCAGGGCGAGCCGTCTTCGCGCAGAACGAGGATTTCGGCGTTGGGGATGGCCTTGCCGATCGAGTCCGGTCGCTTGTCGACCTCGCTCGGCGGCAGGAAGGTCGAGCGGAAGGCTTCGGTCAGGCCGTACATCAGGAAGGGCTTGGTCTTCGGCATCCGGGCGCGCAGCGCCGCCAAGGTTTCGCGCGGCATGCGGCCGCCAGTGTTGGCGAAGTAGCGGAGGTGTTCGGTGATGCCGGCCGGCCAGTCGAGCTGGGCCAGCTGGATATAGAGCGGCGGCACGGCGGTCAGGCCGGTGACGCGTTCGCGTTCCAGCGCCTTGAGGACGTCGCGCGGCAGCAGGTAGTTGAGCAGGACGACACGGGCGCCGACGTGGAAGGCGGTGGTCAGCTGGCTGAAGCCGGCGTCGAACGACAGGGGCAGGGCGGCGAGCAGGGTGTCGTCGCTGGTGTTTTCGAGGTAGCTGGCGACGCTCTTGCCGCCGGCGACCATGTTGCGGTGCGAGAGAACGACGCCCTTTGGCTTGCCGGTGCTGCCGGAGGTGTAGAGGATCGCGGTCATGTCGGTGTCTATGACGCGATGGCCGCGCCGTTCGGGCATGCCGAGGAGTTCCTGCAAGCCGATGACGGGGTGCGTGCCCGGGGCGGTTTTCGACGCATCGTGGTTGAGCAGGACGACGTGCCGCAGGTCGTGGCAGGCGGCGAGGCTTTCTGTCAGCAGGGCGTAGCGTTCCGGCGAGGTGACGAGCATCCGCACGTTGCAGTCGCGCATGATGTAGGCGACCTGCTCGGGCTTGAGCAACGGGTTGAGCGGGACGAAGACGCAGCCGGCGGCCGGCGCGCCAAAGCTGGCGATGACGGTCTCGAAACGCTTTTCCAGGTAGATGGCGATGCGCTCGCCGCGTTGCAGGCCGAGGCCGATGACACCGTTGACGAATCCTTGTACGGTGCTCTGGAGTTCCGCGTAGGAGAGCGATTCCTTGCCGTAGGTGAGCGCGGTGTTGTCGGGAAAACGCGCTGCGGAGTTGGCGATGAGGTCGGGGAGCAGGTAGGAATCAGCCATTCTCATTGGTAGTCCTTGCGTGACGGGCTCGAGGAATGATTCTAGTCAAAAGAGATTCGCCGGGCTGTGAATTTGTTCCGCGGTTTTTGTGGGGCAGCTTCTGCTTCGCAAACCAGTCCGGGCTGGACGAAGCTTTCCGTGCCTGTTGGCGAGGACGTCAATGCGCGTTCTCGGGGGCTTCTGCGTTGATCGCTTTGGAGAAGTAGGCTTCAAACTCATCTCCAATGATTGCTTCGGCTCGACTAATGAGTTCTGGGGGCAGTTCCGGGAAAAGCTTCCTTTTCCGTTGGGATAGTTCTCCATGGCCTTGAATGACAAGTTGAATGAGAAGATTCAGTCGAGACTGGGGCAAATCCAGCCAGACTTCCAGCCTGGCCTTTGCTTGGTCGTAGCCTTGGAGGTAGCGAATTTCATGGGCAAGGTCTTCTGCTACACATTGTTCGATGCAAGACAGGATGAATTCACACGAGGCTGTTGCATCGAATGAAGCATAGAGCCAGGAAGGTTGAGGGGACTTGATGAGAATTGTTTGGCTATCGTCGTCCAGTACGTAGTCGAGCAGCGCTGTTCGTGGCTGGGAATAGGATTTGAGAAGCCGGGAATATACATCCAGCGAGCGAAGCATCCGCGCGGACAAAGGGAGCACAACTCCTGCAGGGGTGTAGCCAGCTTGCCGCAAAACATGGTGCAGCAAGAAACGGTGTAGTCGCCCGTTTCCATCAAGAAACGGGTGGACATAAACCAGTCCGAATGCAGCGCACGTTCCTGCAATCGCAGGGTCCACCTGATTTGACGCCCCCAATTGTGCCAACTTGGCAACGCCCTCCATCATTGGTCGGACCTGCGCGGGAGAGGGGGGGATATAGTCCGCGATATTGCGTAATCGGCCGCTTCGAGACAGCCAGTTTTGTCTGGTCCGGTAAGAGCCTTCCGCAAAATATTCAGAGATGATGCTGTTTTGCCAATTGCAGACTTGCTCTTCCGTTAATTGCCCTGGTTCGCCGGCCAATGCAAGGAGTCGCCTGAATTTTTCTGCACGCGCTGCATCGGGTGTTTCCTTCTCGATGGAAAATGTCGACCGGGTTTCAGAGAGATATAGATAGTCGATAGCGCGTGCGAGCATCTCTGGGTCCAAGTCAGTCATTGCCTCGGAAACCCGGACTCGAAGGTCTTTTTCGAGCAGGGACTTCAGCGTATCGGTCAATCTAACCATCGGGCAGAAGGCTGGAGTGCCCAAGAGGTTGTTGATCACTCCAAACTGTGAGTCAGTTGTGCCTGGCCCGGTCACATACTTGTTCGCATCCAGAACGCGGACCCGGGGTGCTCCTGCCGGCAAGGTGAACTCAAAGGTCGCGCCGGTTAACCACTTGGCTAGATGGGCAGATAGCCTGGCGTATGCGGAGGTGGGCGTGTCGTTGAGCCAACTCTGGAGGACGGGAGCAATCTCCGGTATTTCAAACAGAGCAGCGAGTACCGTCAGGTTGAGATTTTCCCGTTTTAAGGCAAATGTCAGTTGAGCAACAAGCCCTTGGTTTTCTGCGTAACGATTACGTGGGATCTCAATACGTTCCGTGCCATCTGCTGAAACAACGTGCTTCACTACGCCTGTTCGCGGTGCCAGCACGTATGTCTGAGACAGGGGCGGTACCTTGAGCGCGTAGTGTTCAATCAAGGCTTGATAGCCCAAGGGAGTCATTTTTCGAATATCTCTACAGAAGTTACGGAATGTTCTATTAAATCAACTGTTGTTGCAAAAAATTCTAATACAAAACTTTCTACGGAGATTGTGAAACTATCTATAAATAGACCTATTTCTTTCGAAATTTACTACCGCACGGGGGCGGTGACGCGGAATGTGCTCCGGGATCCGCCTTGAGGCGAGGAAGCAGGGCGATCGCATGATTGCCACGTGCATTTACTCCTCCCCCTTCAAGGGCTAAAGCATGCACACAATCCCGCCGTCATTCCGGCGAAGGCCGGAATCCAGGTTTTCGGAGCACCAACTGGATCCCGGCCTTCGCCGGGATGACGGAGCATTTGCGATGTGTGCATACGGTAGCCCTTCAAGGGGGGCTGGGAGGGGGATGGGGGCCTCTGGCAGCCATTTCGCTTTCCAAACTGCTGTTTGTCCCCCATCCCCACCCCAACCCGTCCAATCGCAAACGTCGCTTGCGCGACCTTCCCCTTGAAGGGGAGGGAGAGGTACTTCATGCGATT
The DNA here is from genome assembly GCF_059569095.1 of Propionivibrio pelophilus DSM 12018. NCBI lineage: Bacteria > Pseudomonadati > Pseudomonadota > Betaproteobacteria > Rhodocyclales > Rhodocyclaceae > Propionivibrio > Propionivibrio pelophilus. The sequence goes on from NZ_JCANUT010000002.1 coordinate 36,041, forward strand.
GCTCTGGGTGAGGAAGTCGTCACGCAAAAATACCGGCATCATAGCTCATTCGTGTCGGTATAATCACTGCCCTTAAATTATTCGGTTACCTGTCTCGCGGCAGGCTAGGAGAAATCATGGATGTCAAAAACGAGGTTTTGGCGCTTCTCGACGAGGTGCTCAGTCTCAAGGGGCGCAGCCAATCCTTTACGCTGGAAACCGGGCTGTTGGGGGCGATTCCCGAACTCGATTCGATGGCCGTGGTGGCGCTGATTACCTCGATGGAGGAGCGTTTCGGTTTCTTCGTCGAGGATGACGAAATCGACGGCGCGGCGTTTGCGACGGTGGGGACGCTGGTCGATTTCGTGCAAGGCAAGCTGGCCGCCTGACCCTTTTGACGATGGCGCTCGAGGCGTTCTTCCTGCCGTCTTCGCTGGGGCAGCGGTTTTGTCTGCTGCATCGGCCGGAAGCGGGAGTGCAGCTACGTGGCGCCGTTGTTTATGTCCATCCCTTCGCCGAGGAGATGAACAAATCCCGGCGGATGGCGGCGCTGCAGGCACGAGCCATGGCGGCTGAAGGGTATCTCGTCCTGCAGATCGACCTCCTCGGCTGCGGCGACAGTTCCGGCGACTTCGGCGACGCGTCGTGGGAGGCTTGGGTCGGCGATGTTGTCTTGGCGTGTGACTGGCTGCGCCAGCAGACCGGTATGCCGATGTGGTTGTGGGGACTGCGGACGGGTTGCCTGCTTGCCTGTGAAGCGGCCAAGCGGTTGGATGGCGCCGTCAATCTGCTGTTCTGGCAGCCGGTCGTGTCCGGAAAACAATTCCTGCAGCAGTTCCTGCGCCTGAAGGTCGCCGGCGAGATGCTCGCGGGCGAGGGCAAGGGGCTGATGGAACAGATGCGCCAGGCGCTGGCCCAAGGCGTACCGGTCGAGATTTCCGGGTATCTGCTCGGTTCTGCGCTGGCGAACGGGTTGGAGAGTGCCGAACTTGCGCTGCCCTCCAGGCCGTTACGTGTGGCGTGGCTTGAGGTTTCGGGCAAGCCGGACGCGACGCTGTCTCCGGCCGCGGCAATGCGTGTCGAAAAGTGGCTGGCGGCCGGGCATCAGGTGCGTGCGCATACCGTTTGTGGCCCGGCGTTCTGGCAGACCACGGAGATCGAGGAGTGTCCGGCCTTGCTGGAACTGTCCTTGGCGGCGATGAAGGAAGCGGCGTGAACTATTCCGAGACGCCATTGCTGTTTTCCGTCGCCGGCGAGCCGCTGGTCGGGATCGCCGCGCTACCGGAGAAGGCTTTTGACTGCGGCGTCGTGGTGGTTGTCGGCGGGCCGCAGTATCGCGTTGGAAGCCACCGCCAGTTTCTGTTGCTGTCTCGCCGGCTTGCGGAGGCGGGCTATCCCGTGTTTCGCTTCGATTACCGGGGTATGGGCGACAGCACCGGGCAAATGCGCAATTTCGAGAGTGTGTCCGACGATATCCAGGGAGCCATCGATGCGTTCGTGTGCGCCTATCCTCAGGTCAAGCGGGTCGTGCTCTGGGGACTCTGCGATGCGGCGTCGGCGATTCTGCTGGCGTTGCAGAATACGCTAAAGGAAACGCTGATCGCTTCGTCACCCCGGCGGAGGCCGGGGTCCAGTTCCTCGGATTTTCTGGATTCCGGCCTTCGCCGGAATGACGAACCTTCTATTAATCAACGCTTCCCTGACGAACGGGTTGCTGGCACGGTGTTGCTCAATCCCTGGGTGCGTTCCGAGGCAAGCCTGGCGCAAACGCATATCAAGCACTATTACGGGCAGCGCCTGATGCAGCCGGAGTTCTGGCGGAAGTTGCTTAGCGGCAAACTCGGTATCTGTTCTTCTTTGCGGGAGTTTCTGCGTAACGCTGCCAAAGCGCGTGGTGGTCAGGAAGCAGGCAGTGACAATGCTGTCTCTTTTCAGAACAGGATGGCGACAGGCCTGCGGCAGTATTCCGGGCAGACGCTGTTGATCCTGAGCGGGCAGGACTACACCGCCCGCGAGTTCATCGACTACGCGTGCGCCGACAAGGCGTGGGAAGGGCTGCTGGCTTCGCCGAACGTAACCCGGTGCGACATTGCCGGCGCCGATCACACGTTTTCGTCAGCAGCATTGCGTGCGATCGTCGAGAACGAAACCTTGGCGTGGCTAGAACGGCTTCGTACTGGGTTAGGGGCCTACTGATTTATTGAAGATTCGTCATTCCGGCGCAGGCCGGAATCCAGAAAGTTCAACGAACTGGACCCCGGCCTGCGCCGGGGTGACGCTATTTCAGTGTTTCCGTTGCGCTTCACCCACGATTTTCTTGTCGTGCCATTGGCGTATCGCTATCATCCCGCGGAGTTACCAACAGTTTCCAACTCATGGCCAAAAAGAATCGCATCTGGCTTCCTGAAATCGGCATCCTCGCGACCTATGTCGGTCGAGCCAGCCGCATGCGTAAAGGCTACAACGTGCGCGTGGTGGCGGAAGCGTGCGCGGGGCGTATGGTCGTCGAGGCCATCGGCCGCAGCGGAAAAGCGGTGCGGTTCACCATTAAGCGCGAGAACCTGGCGCCGCTGCAGCCGGGGTTGTTCGACTGATCAGGCTTTATTCCGCCTCGGACATCTCTTCGCCGATCGCGTGCGTGACTGCAAACCACTATTCACGCGCAAATTCGACGCTCGATTTTTTACCAGACAAAAATCACTTCTTGAAATAGCTGCAATACCATTCGACGAAGTTGGAAATTCCTTGTTCGACAGGCGTACTCGGCTTGTATCCAAACTGCTCGGCAAGATCCGAAACGTCGGCATAGGTATCTGGAACATCGCCCGGTTGCATGGGGAGCATTTCAATAGCCGCTTTCGTTCCGATCGCCTTTTCCAGGGCGGCGATATAGTCCATCAGTTCTACCGGCTGGCTGTTTCCGATGTTGTAGACCCGCCAGGGGGCCGTGCTGCTTCCGGGGTCGGGGGCTGCTCCGGACCAGTCGGACTTGGGTTCGGCGGGGTGGTCGAGGACCCGGATGATTCCTTCAACGATGTCGTCGATGTAGGTAAAGTCCCGCCGGTGCTTGCCATAATTGAAGACGGGGATTTTTTCACCAGCCAGCATGGCTTTCGTGAATTTGAAAAGAGCCATGTCGGGCCGCCCCCACGGTCCATACACGGTGAAAAATCGCAGGCCGGTCGTTGGAAGAGCGTAGAGATGGCTGTAGGTATGCGCCATCAGTTCGTTGGCCTTCTTGGTGGCGGCGTAGAGCGACAGGGGGTGGTCTACGTTGTGATGCACAGAGAAAGGCATCGTCGTGTTCGCGCCGTACACACTAGAACTGCTGGCATAAACCAGATGTTCCACGCCTGTACGACGGCAGCCTTCAAGAATGTTGCCGAAGCCGACAAGGTTGCTGTCTATGTAAGCAAAAGGGTTTTCGATGGAGTAGCGCACGCCTGCCTGGGCCGCAAGATTAACGACGCGTTGTGGCTTGTAGTGCTCGAAGAGTTCGAGCATGGCGTCGCGATCTGCGATATCGATTCGCCGGTGGGTGTAGTTTTGATGGTTCAGGTGGCGCGCGACGCGGGCCTCCTTGAGCGCGGGGTCATAGTAGTCATTATGGTTGTCAATGCCTATGACGCGATCGCCGCGTTGCAGAATGCGCAACGCGAGGGCTGAGCCAATGAAGCCCGCAGCCCCTGTAATCAGAACCAGCATGAATTCACCTCAAAAAGTATAGGGGAGTGCTGATTTATTGAGGGTTCGTCATTCCGGCGGAGGCCGGAATCCAGAAAATTCAACGAACTGGACCCCGGCCTGCGCCGGGGTGACGGATACTTCAGTGTTTCCATAACGATTTGGACACGGAAATGACGGGTCATTCTGCCTCGGGCATTTCGCCGCCGAGTGCCTCGACCAGGTCGGTCAGCAGGTGTGCCAGTTCGCCGGTCATCAGCACGAAATCGAGATCGAATTGTTCGTCTTCGTTTTCGGCCTGCCCGTCGGTTGCTTCCTTGAGAATGTCGAGAAACGCCAGTCGCTTGACTTGCAGCTTGTCGTCGAGGACGAAGGAAATCTTGTCCGCCCAGGTCATCGCCAGCCGGGTGACGACCTTGCCCGCGGCGATATGGCCCGGGATTTCCTCGCCGTCGAGCGCATGCTTGGCGTAGCGGACAACCGCGTTTTCTGCGGAGCGCAACTCCATGTCCTGGTCGATGGTGAAGCCTGCCGGGGCGTTGCCGTCGGCGATCCATCCGGTCATCGCTGACATAGGGGATTGAGTAACCTTGAGCGGCTTTAGCGGCAGGGAATTCACCGATTTGTGCAGGATCTCGATCATTTCGTCGGCCTTGGCAGGAGCGGAGGCGTCGATGACCAGCCAGCCATTGACCGGGTCGATCCAGCAGAACGTCCGGCGCTTGCGGGTGAAGGCGCGCGGGAGCAGTTCCTGGGTGACAGCTTCGGCGAGTTCGCGGAGTTCCCGGCGCCCGACGCGCCGCCCCTGGCTTTCCTCGATTTCCTGCGCGCGCTCGGCGACATGCTGCTTGACGACGAAGGAGGGCAGCAGCTTTTGCTCGACGCCCAGCGCAATCAGCCATTGCCGGTTGACTGAATGCACCAGCGGCCCGTTGGCGCGCGGGGGGATCCAGCCTGCGCTCAAGGGTGTTGCACTGTCACAGGGCTGAAGAGGATTTTCTGACAACCGTTCTTCGAGTGCTTCAGCCGTCATTTCCCAATTACGGGGGAGGCGATAAAGCTGGAGGTTCTTGAACCACATAGCCGTTACATCCAGAAAAGGTTGGATTATAGGCCAACTGGATTTTCAGTTTCCGGCCAGCCATGCACGCAGCTGGGCAATCGCCCAGTGCACGCCGGGGTGCAATTCAGTCAATTCTTGATCGATTCACGATTAATCACTACGATTTCGCCCTTCTCGTGTTCCGTCAGGAATTGTCGTCTTCCATGTCCCGCGAATCGATGAGCTACGACGTCCTGATCGTTGGTGGCGGTCCGGCCGGGCTTGCCGCAGCGATACGGATCAAGCAACTCGCCAGCGATATCAGCGTCTGCCTGATCGAGAAGAGTGCGGAAATAGGCGGGCATGTCCTTTCCGGAACGATCATGGATCCGGTGGCACTCGACACCTTGCTGCCGGGTTGGCGGGAACAAGCCTCTGGCGTACTTCCGGTGAGCGAGGAGCGTTTCCTGTTCCTCCGCAAGAACGGCGTATTCGAGCTTCCCGCATGGCTGCTGCCCGACTGTTTTCACCACACCGGCAATTTCGTCCTCAGCCTGTCCAACCTGTGCCGCTGGCTCGGCCAGACGGCAGAAGCGCTCGGTGTCGAGATCTATCCGGGCTTCGCCGGCGCCGAAATCCTCTACAAGGACGACGGAGCGGTGACTGGCGTTGCTACCGGAGACCTCGGGCGTTTACGAAACGGCGATCCGGGACCGTCCTTCCAGCCGGGGATGGAGTTGCATGCACGCTACACCCTGTTTGCTGAAGGTTCGCGCGGTCACCTCGGCAAGCAGCTCGAAAATCGCTTCGGCCTGCGCAGTTCGGCGTCCGCACAACTGTTCGGCCTCGGCGTCAAGGAGGTGTGGGAGGTTCCTGCCGACCGCCATTGTCCGGGGCAGGTCATCCACACTGCGGGCTGGCCGCTCGACGGACGAACCTACGGCGGCGGTTTTCTGTACCACCAGGCCAATAGTCAGGTTTCGGTCGGCTTCGTCACCGGCCTGGGTTATGCCAACCCGTACCTATCGCCCTTCGAGGAATTCCAGCGTTTCAAGACGCATCCCGCGCTGCGCGGCCATCTGGAGGGCGGAAAGCGGCTCGCCTATGGCGCCCGTACGATCACCTCCGGCGGGCTGAACGCGCTGCCGCGGCTCGTTTTCCCGGGCGGCGCCCTGATCGGTGATGACGCCGGCTTTCTCAATGCGGCCCGGACGAAAGGCTCGCACGGCGCCATCATCTCAGCAACACTGGCGGCCGAAGCGTGCGTTGCTGCGCTGGGTGCTGGGAGGGGCCATGACGAACTGACCGCCTACCCGCTCGCCTTCCGTCACAGCTCGCTGTATGACGAATTGTTCCGCGCCCGCAATTTCAAATCGTGGTTGGAAAAAGGCATCGTCCTTGGTGGGGCCCTGTTCGCTGTCGAACAGCACCTGTTTCGCGGCAAGGCCGCATGGGGGCCATCGCCCCCGCGGGCCGACTGCCTGGCGCTGGAAAAGGCAGCTGACAGCCAGCCGATCGACTATCCGGCGCCCGACGGCATCCTGTCTTTCGACCGCCCGTCATCCGTTTATCTGTCGAACACCGCGCACGAGGAAAACCAGCCGTGCCATCTTCGCCTCAAAAGTGAAGCGATCCCGATCGAGGTGAATCTGGCGGATTACAACGCGCCCGAGCAGCGCTACTGCCCGGCGGGGGTTTACGAGATCCTGGCCGACGCCGACGGCCAGCCACGGTTGCAGATCAACGCCGCCAACTGCCTGCACTGCAAGGCTTGCGACATCAAGGATCCATCCCGGAACATCGACTGGGTGCCACCACAGGGGGGCGAAGGTCCGAACTACGCGGACACCTGACTATTTCGCAGCGTCGCCGTTCGTTGCGCTCTCGGCTTGTCGAAGCCGCTCCTCGGACTGTTGCCCGGCGGTCTCAAGGCTGGCTTTCACCGAATCCAGTGACTGCTTTGCCTGGCTGGCCTGGTCCGCCTGCATTTTCCCGACAACAGCCGCGGTTCCGGCTGTTTCGACACCGCAACCGACCAGCGCCAAAGTTGCGCACACGACTGCAATCAGGCGCAGGCTCATGATTCGAGGGCGACGACGATGGAGTAAATCTCGTCGCCCGAGGCGGCAATAACCTCTTCCACGGTGCTCTGGTCAAGCCCGAGGGCCTCTGCTGCATTGACGGAGAGGACACGCGGATCGAGTTCGTTGAACGGATCGATTCGCGGCGACAGCGCCCGGGCGATGAACAGCACATCGCTCAGCTTCGATGGCGGCATCGTCTTGCCATACTGGCGCGAGGCCAGCACTGCCTCGACCACCGACGCGGGCAGGTTCAACTCGCCGAGCACCAGACGCGTGGCGCGATCCGCGAGATCGTTGACCGCTTCGGCCAACGCCTCGGGGTTTTCCAGCAATTCGGGATAATCGACTGCCTGCGAAAGAAGATAGAAACGCCCGAGGTCGTGCACGATGCCGGCGAACATCGCCTCGTCCGGACTCAGCGTCGTCATTTTCTTGGCGATCACGTACGCCAACGCGGCAACGTTGATGCTGCGTTCCCAAAGGCGGCTGGCCAGGTTGCGCGTGCCGCTATGTCGCTGCGACTGGCGCAACTGATTCATGATCAGCACCATGGCCAGCGCCTTGATCGGATCCATGCCGACGCGCACGACGGCCAGACGCACGTCGCGGATGATCTGGTTGGACGGATTGAGCGCTACCGAATTGGCCAGCCGGATGACCTTGGCCGACAACAGCGGCTCGGAGACGACAATCTTGGCCAGCGTAGCCAATCCGATATCCGGATTTTCGACAGCCTTTAACACACGCCGACTGGCATCCAGACTGGTCGGGAAGTTAAGTTCCCCGACTTTCGCCGACGCAAACGCTTCACGGAATGCTAACGAGACTCTCGCAACCACTGGACTCCCCTCTCGCCTACCGCCAAAAAAAGGACGCCACCGCATTCTAAGCCTATACAGCGACGATTATGCTGGAGTTATATGGTGCCCGGAACCGGGATCGAACCGGTACAGCCGTAAGGCCGAGAGATTTTAAGTCTCTTGTGTCTACCAATTTCACCATCCGGGCAGAGGCGGCGATTATACCGTGAGCCGGATCACCCCACGGGGGCAAAAAAGGGAAAATGCCTCAATCGCGACACGGGATTCATGGCGCTCCTGTCCCGATGCGTGTCTTATTGCTCCGGCTCGATGAAATAGAAAGTTCCCGTCATACCGGCGAAGGCCGGTATCCAGTATCGGAGAGTTGCCGCCGACTGGACCCCGGCCTTCGCCGGGGTGACGAGTTCATGCTCCTTCGGACCTAATCAATAGCGGCGCTATTTGCGTGAAGTGGCGGGGGGGCTCGGGTTCACTGTGCCATCGCAGAGAAAGGTCTCTGCAATCCGGTTCAGGTGGCGCCGTCAACGTCAGAGAGCCACAGGCACTTGCCCTTGCTTTCCTTCTGGATTGCCGCGAGCAGTTGCGCGTGCTCGGCTTGTTCGGTCTCGTCTGCCTTCAGGACGTGAAATACACGGCGGATGTCAGGCGCGAGACCGGTTATCTGCGCTTCGCCTCCCGCGAAGTCCTGCTGTTGCGACGGACCTTCGTCGGTCTCCATGATCAGGCTTTCCTGACCACGCGTCATTCCGATGTAGACGTCAGCGAGAATCTCCGCGTCGAGCAGCGCGCCGTGCAGCGTTCGCTTCGAGTTGTCGATGCCGTAGCGGTCGCACAGTACGTCGAGGTTGTTCTTCTTGCCCGGATGGAGTTCTTTGGCGAGGCGGAGGGAATCGATGACGCCGCGGCAGACGGTTTCGATCGGCGCCATGTCGAGCCGCGCCAGTTCGGCGTTGATGAAGCCGATATCGAACGGTGCGTTGTGGATGATCAACTCGGCGCCACGCACGAAGTCGAGAAATTCCTCGGCGATTTCCGCGAAGCGCGGCTTGTCCTGCAGGAACTCCAGGCTGATGCCGTGTACTGCCAGCGCCCCGGCGTCGATGTCCCGATCCGGGTTCGTGTAGCGATGGAAATGTCGATGGGTGAGGCGTCGGTTGCGCATTTCGACGCAGCCAACTTCGATGATTCGGTGTCCGAGCCTGTGTTCCAGACCGGTGGTTTCTGTATCGAGAAAAATCTGGCGCATGGCTTTAGTTAGGGGATGATTTCTTGACGATTTGTCATTCCGGCGCAGGCCGGAATCCAGAAAATTCAACGAACTGGACCCCGGCCTTCGCCGGGGTGACGACTATTTCAGTGTTTTCCTGCGTATCAGTTGGAGCGTTGCGTGGAAAGCAGTTCGTCTATGCCGCGATTGGCGAGCTGGTCGGCGCGTTCGTTGCCGGGGTGTCCGGCGTGGCCCTTGACCCAGACCCATTCGATCTTGTGCAGTGCAACCAGTTTGTCGAGTTGTTGCCAGAGATCGGCGTTTTTCACGGGCTTTTTGTCGGCGGTGCGCCAGCCATTACGTTTCCAGTTATGAATCCATTGGCTGATGCCTTTCTGGACGTATTGCGAATCGGTGTGCAACCGGGCTGCGACTGGACGCTTGAGGGCTTCGAGCGCGCGGATCACCGCGGTAAGTTCCATGCGGTTGTTGGTGGTGTCGGGTTCGCCTCCCCACAGTTCCTTTTCCGCTGCGCCCGCGGTGAGTATTGCGCCCCAGCCGCCGGGGCCGGGGTTGCCGCGGCAGCCGCCGTCGGTGAAGATGTCGATGCTTGCTTCAGAAACCACGCTTTTCGCTTTCTTTGTGAATGATGGGGGTGAGCGCCTTGGCGGGCGCTTTTTTTTGGCTCCAGTCGGGCATGATCAGGCGCATTCCGCGGACGCGCTTGATGGCTCTCAGCATATAAACGCCCCCTGCGAAGCTCCACCAGCGATCACCGGCCGCTTCGAGAAAATGCCAGCGATGGAGCCATTTTTCGTTCTGGCAGGGAGGGGCATAGCAACCGAAATTGCCACGGTCGACTTCGAAATTGAGCAACTGCAGCCAATCCTTCAGTCGGAGGACGGAGATGTAGTTGCCGTTCATGGGGAATGTGTCCGGGCATTTGGGCAGTTTGCGCCGCAGTCCCCAAAGCGATAACGGATTGAATCCGGTGATGACCAGTTGTCCGTCGGGGATGAGGATGCGTTCGACCTCCCGCAGGATCTGGTGCGGGTCGTCGTGAAATTCGAGAACATGCGGCAAGACGACCAGGTCGATGCTGTTGGCGGCGAAAGGCAATTCCCGCAAATCGCACAGTACGTCGACCTTGCCGGTCTCGCCGGCAATCTGGCGCAAGGGGATCCGGTTGTGGGCAAGCAATTGAATCTGGGGCAGGCCGAGCTGCAGGGCGTTGTACCCGAAGAGGTCGTCAACCACGGCGTCGATCTTGTCCTGTTCCCAGGTGATGACGTAGCGACCTTGCGGGGTCGAAAGCCACTCATCGATACCGGTTATTGACATTTCTCGCTGTTCTTTCAAAATCGGGTCATGTTTGACGTCGTTCGAATCCCCGCGTTCAAGGATAACTACATCTGGCTGCTGCGCAAAGGTGGAGCGGCGGTGGTTGTCGACCCCGGTGATGCCGGCCCCGTCCTGGAAGTGCTCGAGCGTGAGGAGCTGGCGCTGGAGGCCATCCTCGTGACGCATCATCATCAGGATCATCAAGGCGGAATTGCCGCCCTGCTGGATTACTCCCGTGTCGACGTGTTCGGTCCGGCGGGGGAGTCTATCACAGGCCTTTCCCGTCCCTTGAGCGGGGGCGAGCGGGTGCAATTCCCCTCGTTGGGGACTGCTTTCGAGGTGATTCCGGTGCCCGGACACACGTCGGGACACCTGGCTTATCTGGCAGCGAATCACCTCTTTTGCGGCGACACCTTGTTCACGGGCGGCTGCGGACGTGTTTTCGAAGGAACGCCGGTACAGATGTTCGACTCGCTATCCCGGCTGGCGGCATTGCCGGACGAAACGCTGATTTTTTGTGCCCATGAATACACGGAATCCAACCTGCGTTTCGCGTTGGCCGTCGAACCGGAGAATCAGCGCTTGCGTGAACGTGTCGCTGACGTTTCCATGCGCCGCGCTGGTGGGCAAGCGACAGTCCCGTCGATGCTTGCGCTCGAAAAGGAAACCAATCCGTTCCTGCGTTGCGTTGAACCTGCGGTGCGCGCGGCGGCGATAAGACAGGGGGCGTTGTCGGATGAGCCCGTCGAGGTTTTTGCGGCCCTCCGGGCGTGGAAAAACAGCTTTTAGCGTCCTTACTGAGCGGACTTTTCGGTGCCTTGCAGCGCCTTGTGCAGCGTGTCGAGCACGCGTGCCATGTTGAACGGCTTGACGATGAATCCGGAGGCGCCGCCCTGGATCGATTCCTGCACGTTCTCGACGCTGGGGTTGCCGGTAATCATGATGACCTTGATGTGCGCGTGGCGTTCCTTGATGTACTGGAGTACTTCGAGGCCGTCCATTTCCGGCATCATGACATCGAGAAACACCACGTCAGGATAGGTCCTGTCGACCAGTTCCAGGGCGATCGTTCCGTTTTTGGCCTCACCGACAACCTGGCAGCTTTCGCTGCGCAGAATGCCGCGAAGCAGGGTGCGCATCAGGTCGTTGTCGTCGACGATCAGCACTTTGGGGGAGTGGGTAGCCATGGACTGTCGGATTTACTTACTGGAGTGCTCTGCGGAAATGCCGCGCATTGTAAACCTTCTGGACAGCGGCCGGCGGGCGATAACGCAAAGCGATTCGCGATGCGGCGTGAGTGATTACACTATGGCTTTCCGTATCGACTGATCGAGGCTTCCATGTGCCAGCTTCTGGGTATGAATTGCAATGTTCCCACGGACATTTGCTTCTCGTTTACCGGCTTTCAGGCGCGGGGCGGCGGCACCGATATTCATCGCGATGGCTGGGGGATTGCCTTCTTCGAGGGGGCCGGGGTGAGGCTCTTTCTCGATCCGCAGCCTTCGTGGGGGTCCCCGGTGGCGGAATTGGTGCGTCACTATCCGATCCGCTCGCTCAACGTCATCGCCCATATCCGCAAGGCGACCCAGGGTCCGACGGGGCTCGAGAACACCCATCCGTTCATGCGCGAACTGTGGGGGCGGTACTGGATCTTCGCGCACAACGGCAACCTGCTTGATTACGCCCCGGAATTGGATGGCAGCTTCCTGCCGGTCGGTCAAACCGATAGTGAGCGTGCCTTTTGCCACTTGTTGCAAACGCTTCGCCGTACTTTTCCAGGCGGGATGCCCGACCGGGAGGTCTTGTGCGATGCGCTGGATCGGTTCGCAGAAAAAGTCAGGGGTTACGGCCCGTTCAATTTCCTGCTGTCCAATGGCGATTGTCTGTTTGCCCATCGGGCCACTGATCTGCATTACATCATCCGGCAGGCACCGTTTCCGGTTGCGCACCTCAAGGACGAAGATTTGTCCTTGGATTTTAACGAAGTGACGACCCCCGACGATCGGGTCGCCCTGATTGCGACGGTGCCGCTGACCGACAACGAGATCTGGACTCCGCTGCCAGTCGGTCGGGTGTCCATGTTCTTCAACGGGGAGTGCCAGCGGGAGTAGCAAGAAATCATTTCGATCCGGAAGGATGCCGTCCTGCCTTGCCTGAACCGCGGTTCAGGGGGGGCAATACCATCAGAATATTACCTTCGCCATTTACGGCGGGCCGGATTATCGTTATAATCCAACGGTTTTCCGCTCGCTCCTTCGGGGGCAAATTACAGGGATGGGCTTTTCGCCCATTTTTCTTTTGTGGCTATGGATTTGATCGAGATCATCGAAAAAACGGTTGTCGGGCTCGGCTACGAGGTGGTCGATGTCGAGCAGAGTCCGCGCGGACTTGTGCTGCGTGTCTTTATCGACAAGCCGGAAAAGGCAGGTGGCATCGATGTCGATGACTGCGCCTTGGTGAGCAATCAGCTCTCGCGGGTGCTGGCGGTCGAGGAGGTTGATTACGACCGTCTCGAGATTTCGTCGCCGGGACTCGATCGGGTGCTGAAAAAGCAGGCCGATTTCGAGCGGTTTGCCGGTTCGGAGATCAATCTGCGGCTGCGACTGCCGATGAGCGGGCGGCGGAATTTCAATGGCATCCTGCACGGCATGCGGGATGGCAAGGTGCATTTGACGATCGATACCGGAGAGGTTGAGCTCGAGTTCGGCAACATCGACAAGGCACGGCTGGTTCCAAAGTTCGACTGACGATTAGAGGCTGGATTAGGGGGTTGTAAGACAATGAGTCGCGAAATTTTGCTGCTGGTCGACGTGCTGGCCCGCGAGAAAAACGTCTCCAAGGAGATCGTCTTCGGCGCATTGGAGCTGGCGCTTGCGTCGGCGACCAAGAAGCGTATTCACGATGATGCGGATGTGCGCGTGGTGGTTGATCGTGAGACCGGTGATTTCGAGAGTTTCCGCCGCTGGGAAGTCGTTCCGGACGAAGAGTTCATTCATGAAGCCCAGCATGTTGCGCTCTCCGATGCGTGCAAACAGGACGCGGAAGTGGAGGTTGGAGATTTCCTCGAGGAAACGCTGGAGCCGATCGATTTTGGGCGGATTGGCGCGCAGGCAGCCAAGCAGGTGATCCTGCAGAAGATCCGCGACGCCGAGCGCGACCAGATCCTCAATGACTTCCTGGAGCGCAAGGAGCATCTGGTTACGGGCGCCATCAAGCGCATGGAGCGGGGCAACGCCATTATCGAGGCCGGCAAGGTTGAAGCCGTGCTGCCGCGTGACCAGATGATCCCTCGCGAAAACCTGCGAATCGGTGATCGCGTCAAGGCCTTCCTGCTCCGCGTGGATCGCCAGGCCCGCGGGCCGCAGTTGATTCTGTCGCGCACCGCGCCTGAATTCATCATCAAGCTGTTCGAGATGGAAGTGCCGGAAGTCGATGACGGACTTCTCGAGATCAAGGCGGCTGCGCGCGACGCCGGCATGCGTGCAAAGATTGCGGTCAAGTCCAATGACCCGCGGATCGATCCGATCGGTACCTGCGTCGGCATGCGAGGGATGCGTGTTACCGCCGTAACCAATGAACTCGCCGGCGAGCGCGTGGATATCGTGCTCTGGTCTGCCGATCCGGCTCAGTTCGTGGTTGGTGCACTGGCGCCGGCCGAAGTGCTTTCGGTCGTGGTTGACGAGGACAGGCACAGCATGGATGTCGTGGTCGACGAGGCCAACCTGGCCGTGGCGATCGGTCGTGGTGGTCAGAACGTGCGCCTGGCGTCGGAACTGACCGGCTGGACCATCAATCTCATGACTGAAGAGGAATCACAAACCCGGCTTGAAGCCGAATCCGCCGCCATCCGAGTGTTGTTCATGGAAAAGCTCGACTTGGACGAAGACGTGGCGAACGTGCTGATCAACGAAGGTTTCTCGACTCTGGAAGAAGTTGCCTATGTCCCGTTGCATGAAATGCTCGAGATCGAGGCATTCGACGAGGCAATGGTCCAGGAATTGCGCGAACGTGCCCGCAACGTACTGTTGACCGAAGCGATCGTTGCCGAGGAGCAGATCGGCGATGTGTCGGAGGATATGCTCAATCTCGAGGGCATGGACAAGCCGCTGGCGGGAAAACTTGCCACCCATGGCGTAAAGACGCGCGATGATTTGGCGGACCTGGCGATCGACGAGTTGATCGAAATGACCGGTGTCGACGCCGATCGTGCCAAACAATTGATTACCACGGCGCGCGCGCACTGGTTCGAATAAGCCGTAAAGAGTACGCAGAAAAGAGGAATCCACATGGCGCAAACAAGCGTTGCCCAATTCGCTACCGATCTCAAAATGCCGGCTGCGGCGCTGCTTGAGCAGCTCCAGATGGCCGGCGTGGCCAAAAACAAGGTGGATGACCTGCTGACCGAGCAGGACAAAGCCAAGTTGCTCGAATATCTGCGTCGCTCCCACGGTGAAGCCGAGTCGAAAACCAAGATAACCCTGACGCGCCGGGAAACCTCCGAGATCCGCGCACAGGATTCGCACGGCAAGTCACGTACCGTACAGGTTGAAGTACGCAAGAAGCGCGTGCTGGTCAAACGCGACCCGGCCGAGCTTCGCGCCGAGATGCTGGCGGCAGCGAAAGCCGCCGCTCCGGCGCCTTCAGAACCGTCTCCTGTTATCGAAGAGAAGGTGGAGGCGCCTGTCGTCGAGGAGAAGGTCGAGGCGGCGCCGCAGCTCGAGGCTGCTGTCGAACCAGTTGCGGAGCCGGTCGCCGAAGCCGTTGCCGAGCCTGAGAAGGTGGAGCCTGCAGAGGAACCGATCGTGGCTGAAGCGGTTGCACAACCGGTTGAAGCGCCTCCCGCCACGACACCGGCACCTGAGCCCGTTGCACCTGTCGAAGCCAGGGTAAAACATGCTCCGAAGAGCAAGGAGAAGGCCGGCAAGGCACAATCCGAGCAGCCGGCTGCTGCCAAGGCACAGCCGAAGAAAGTAATCACGCGGGCCTCGATCATCGGCGAGGAGCAGCAACGTCTCCGCGCGGAAGAAGAGAAACGTTTCGCTGAGTTGCGTGCACGCCAGGAGGCCGAGTTCCTTGAGAAGCAGCAGCGCGCGGCGGAACTTGTCCGACTGAAGAAAGAAGCCGAAGAAAAGGCGGTTGTTGCGCGTGCCGCTGAAGCTGCAAAAGTAGCGGCGGCGAAAACCGCCAGCGGAAAACCCGAGGAGAAAGGCGAAAAGGCTGATCGGGGCGCTCGCAAGACCGATGCCAAGCCGGGTGCCGCGGAGAAAAAAGGCGGCGACAAGAAGGGGACGTGGAAGAGCGAGGAAGGCGGCAAGCGTGGTCTCAAGACGCGCGGAGCTACGTCGGGCAGTGAATGGCGCGACGGCAAGCACGGCAAGCGCAACAACCGCAATGCCGACGCGGATCAGGCTCACGCCTTCCAGGCACCGACCGAAGCTGTCATTCATGATGTTCAGGTGCCCGAAACGATCTCGGTCAGCGATCTGGCCCACAAGATGGCCGTGAAGGGAATCGAAGTTATCAAGACGCTGATGAAGATGGGCTCGATGGTCACCATCAACCAGGTGCTCGATCAGGAAACGGCGATGATCGTCGTCGAGGAGATGGGGCATCGGGCCTTTGCAGCCAAACTCGACGATCCGGATGCCTTCCTGGATGACAACGAACACAAGGACGCGCCGCAACTGCCGCGCGCGCCCGTTGTTACCGTCATGGGCCACGTCGACCACGGCAAGACTTCGCTACTCGACTACATCCGCCGCACCCGCGTTGCGTCGGGCGAGGCCGGCGGCATAACCCAGCACATCGGTGCGTACCACGTGGAAACAGCACGCGGTATGGTCACCTTCCTTGATACTCCGGGTCACGAAGCGTTTACGGCGATGCGTGCGCGTGGTGCGAAAGCCACCGATATCGTCATTCTCGTCGTTGCAGCGGACGACGGCGTGATGCCGCAGACGCGTGAAGCGATTCACCACGCCAAGGCTGCCGGGGTCCCGATCGTCGTGGCAGTCAACAAGATCGACAAGCCCGAAGCCAACCCGGACCGCGTCAAGCAGGAACTGGTC
Source organism: Propionivibrio pelophilus DSM 12018 (assembly GCF_059569095.1). Taxonomy (NCBI): domain Bacteria; kingdom Pseudomonadati; phylum Pseudomonadota; class Betaproteobacteria; order Rhodocyclales; family Rhodocyclaceae; genus Propionivibrio; species Propionivibrio pelophilus. The sequence continues at coordinate 52,267 of NZ_JCANUT010000002.1, forward strand.
GCGGAATCCGTTGTTCCAGAGGAGTATGGCGGCGATTCGCCGTTCATCAGCGTCTCGGCCAAAACCGGGGCCGGCATCGACGAGTTGCTCGAGAACGTGCTGTTACAGGCGGAAGTTCTTGAACTGAAATCGCCGGTCGAGACACCGGCGAAGGGGTTGATCATCGAAGCTCGCCTCGACAAGGGACGCGGGCCGGTGGCGACCATGCTGGTTCAGTCCGGCACCCTGCGCCAAGGCGATGTGCTGCTCACCGGTCAGGTGTTCGGGCGCATCCGTGCGATGCTTGACGAGAACGGAAAAACGATCAAGGAAGCCGGGCCGTCGATCCCGGTCGAAATCCTCGGTCTTTCGGATGTACCCGCGGCGGGACAGGACGCCATGGTTCTGGCCGACGAGCGCAAGGCGCGTGAAATCGCCTTGTTCCGTCAAGGCAAGTTCCGCGACGTGAAACTCGCCACCAAGCAGGCGGCGAACCTGGAGAACATCCTCGACCAGATGGGCGAGTCTGAAGTCAAGACACTGGCCCTGATCATCAAGGCCGACGTCCAGGGCTCGCAGGAAGCACTCGTTCAGTCGTTGCAGAAGCTCTCGACCGACGAGGTCAAGGTCAATGTCATCCACGCGGCGGTTGGCGCAATCAGCGAATCCGACGTCAATCTGGGGCAGGCATCGAAGGCCGTCATCATCGGCTTCAATACCCGTGCCGATGCCGGCGCCCGCAAGGCCGCCGAGAACCTCGGTGTCGACATTCGCTACTACAACATCATCTACGATGCCGTCGATGAGGTGAAGGCGGCGCTGTCCGGCATGCTGGCTCCGGAGAAGAAAGAGGAGATCACCGGCCTCGTCGAGATCCGCCAGGTTTTCCGCGCGTCGAAGATCGGCACGATCGCCGGCTGCTACGTGCTCGAAGGTGTCATCAAGCGTTCGTCGCGTGCGCGTCTGCTGCGCGACAACGTCGTCATCTGGGAAGGCGAACTCGAATCGCTCAAGCGCTTCAAGGACGACGTCAAGGAAGTGCGTTCCGGCTTCGAATGCGGTCTGTCGTTGAAGAACTACAACAACTATGAGGAAGGCGATCAACTCGAAGTCTATGACCTGACTGAAGTCGCGCGTTCACTCTAAGGAATCGCATCGTGACGGCAAACAAAGGTTTTTCACGCCGCGACCGGGTTTCCGAGCAGATCCGGCGTGAACTTGCCGAGTTGATTCGCACCGAATTGAAGGATCCACGTGTAGGCATGGTCAGCATCACCGGAGTCGAGGTGTCCGCGGACTATGCCCACGCCAAGATCTTCTTCAGCAGCATGGCAGGACGGGAGCACCTTCCGTCCGTGCTCACCGGGCTGCAGAAGGCCGCCGGTTTCCTGCGGCGTGAACTTGGACGGCGCATCACCATTCATTCGACGCCGCAACTGCATTTCGTCTTCGACGAGTCTCTTGAGCGAGGCGCTGATCTCTCCCGACTGATCGAGGAGGCCGTTGCCGTATCCAAGGCCTCCGACGCTTCAACTGATTCCATAGAAAACTGACTTGATTCAGAACGACCGGCCAAAGCGTGTCTGGCGCCGCGTTGACGGCGTCCTTTTGCTCGACAAACCCAAAGGGGTGACTTCGAATACGGCCTTGCAGATGGCCCGTCGGCTTTTTTCGGCGGCTAAGGCCGGACATACTGGGACGCTCGATCCGATGGCCACCGGGTTGTTGCCGCTCTGTTTCGGCGAGGCGACCAAGTTCTCCGCCGACCTCCTGGAAGCGGACAAGACGTATGAAGCCGACGTCTGCTTCGGGATTACCACGGACACGGGCGACGCCGACGGTCAGGTACTGGAGCGCTGCCCGGCGCAGATCGAACGGCACCAGCTGGATTCCGTCCTGCCACAGTTTCGCGGCAAGATCCGTCAGGTTCCGCCGATGTACTCGGCACTCAAGCGGGACGGCCAGCCGCTTTACCGATTGGCCCGCCAGGGAGTCGAGGTCGAACGCGAGGCACGCGAAGTTACGATCAGCGAACTCCTGGTGCTCGATAGTGGGGCGGATTACTGTCGCCTGCGGGTGACTTGCAGCAAGGGAACCTATATTCGGACCCTGGCCGAGGACATCGGCACGGCGTTGCGCTGCGGTGCGCATCTGACCGCGTTACGCCGGGTGGTCGTGGGTGATCTGACCGTGGCCTGCGCGGTGTCGCTGGAAACCTTGAATACCCTTCCAGAAGAAGAACGTGCTCGCTATCTGCTGCCGCCGGATTCGCTGTTGCAGAGCTTGCCGGTAGCGAATCTGGAGAGTGCGGCTGCCGCACGTTTCGCTCATGGCAATCCAGTCGACATGCCGGGCTTGCCCGCCGGGAAATGCCGCGTCTATCACCTCGGGCAATTGCTTGGCGTCGCTGTATCCGATGGTGCCGGGCGGCTGCAACCGAGCCGTCTGGTTTCGTCCGCCTGACTTCCGCGTAAACGTCGACCGCGTCATTTCGCGCGTGTCGGCGCCATATCGTGATGTAGAATTTTCCGATGACTGATGAATTCTTCATGCGTGAAGCGCTGTCGCTGGCCCGGGCGGCGGAATGCCTCGGCGAGGTGCCCGTGGGGGCCGTCGTTGTCCTCGATGGCAAGATTGTCGGGCGCGGTTTCAATGCGCCGATCGGCGAATCCGACCCGACGGCACACGCGGAAATCGCCGCCCTCCGTGATGCAGCAAGGACACTGGAAAACTATCGACTGCCGGGCTGCGAGCTTTTCGTGACTCTTGAGCCGTGTGCCATGTGCGCAGGCGCCATCCTGCATTCCCGCATTTCCCGTGTCGTTTATGGCGCACGTGACCCCAAAACCGGCGTACATGGCAGCGTCGTCGACTTGTTTGCCGTCGAGCGTCTGAATCATCACACTGAAGTTGTCGGCGGGGTGCTTGCGGACGAGTGCGGGCAACTCCTGTCGGGGTTTTTTGCCGCGCGGCGAGCCAAGAAGGCGGGGCAAGGGTGAATATCCGGATTTCTCTTGCCGAGCAGACCTTGACGCTGTTCGATGCAGCAGGAAAAAAACTGCGGAGTTATCCGGTATCGACGGCGGCACGCGGGGCGGGGGAGGCACGGGGGAGTTTCTGCACCCCGCGCGGAAAACATCTGGTTCGCGCCAGGATCGGTGCCGGATTTCCCGAAAACACCGTATTCAAGGCGCGCCGCCCGACGGGTGAAATCTACAGCCGGGATCTTGCGGCAGAGCATCCTGACCGGGACTGGATACTGACGCGGATTCTCTGGCTATCTGGGTGCGAGGTCGGCAGGAACCGGCTCGGCGAAGTCGATACGATGCGGCGGTATATCTACATTCACGGCTGTCCGGACAGCGAGCCGATCGGGACGCCGCAGTCACACGGCTGCGTTCGCATGCGTAACCGGGACATCGTCGAACTGTTCGATCTTGTCCCGCCTCTCACCCCGGTGGAAATCGATTGATCTGGTAAGTCAGTCAGCCGTTTCGACGAGTGCTACGTTGGCGAGCGTGCAGCGCCCGCCGTTCCGGTCGTCGGTAGTCAACTCGCCATTTTCGATGGTTCCTTCCAGAATGACTGCCAGGCCATCGTAACCGCCGTCAGGCGAGGGGGCGACGCCGGCGATGATTCCGCAAGGCTGTTGCTCCGTCGAACCGGCGACGGGGTAAACCGACCCACCGGCGGCAACGCCGCATTCGGCGTGAAAGCGGTAGAGATGCCGCTTGACCTTGCCGAGGTACTGGGTACGGGCGACGACTTCCTGCCCGGGATAGCAGCCTTTGTGAAAGCTGACGCCGCCAATCTTGTCGAAGTTGACCATCTGCGGCACGAAGGCTTCTTTCGTGGCTTCGGCAATGATGGGGATGCCTGCCTGGATATCGAGCCAGCACCATGCCGGTGCACCCGCCGGGACGGCATTTTTTGACAGCGACTCCCAAACAGTGGCGGCTGTTGCACTGTCGGCGATGATGATGAAGCGCCGCTCGTCAAGGCGAATCACCGTAGTTTCTGCGCTCGATGCAGTGCTCATCGGGCCCGCTGGCAGGGGCAATCCGGCGCGTTGCAAGGCGGCTTCGGCGTGCGGGCCGGAGAGGCCGAGACATTGGAAATCCGGCGAACGATCAAGGACATTGACCTTGGAACGCAGGACATACATTTGCAGACGCTTCAGGGTGAACGCCAGAAGATCCGCGGAAAGCAGGCCGAGAAAACCGTTGGCATTCCGGCTGAGGATGAAACTGACCAGCATCCGGCCTTTCGGCGAACACCATGCCGCATACTGGGCGACGTCTGCACCGAGGTGATTGACGTCGCTCGTCAGTTGGTTGTGCAGGAAGGTCCGGGCATCATTTCCCGTGCACTCGAAAGCGGCGAGATGCGTCAGCGGGCAGAGTACCGTCGCCTCGCGTGCGGCCGACAGTTCCCGGGCCGGGTCACCGAAATCAACGATCTGCCCGTTGTCGAAACGCGCGCCGTTTGCAGCGAGGTATTCCTGCCAGTCGGGAGTCATGTCTTTTCCTTTGTGCTTTGTGTTATGCCGTCGAGCCGGAGATGAAAGTTGCTCATGGACTGGCGATTACGACCCGGAAAAGGGGCTGTCGGTTCAGTCCTGTGCTCTTCGGCTATTATATCGCCTCGCTGAATTGCCCCTCCCTTGTTTCCCCATTGGTTTCCTCTCAACGATGCTTCGACTGCTCAGAACCCTGTTGCTTGGCGTAGTGCTGCTTTCGGTTTGCGCAGCCGGCGGGTTCTATTGGCTGGTTACCAAGCCGTTGGCGCTCGGTGGCGAGCGAATCGAGTTCAGCGTTACGCCGGGAAGCGGTATGCGCGCCGTGGCACGGGATATCACCGCTGCCGGGGTTCCGTTCGAACCTCTGGTGCTGGTCGCCTTGGGGCGGCTGTTGCGCGTGGATGCGTCGATCAAGGCAGGGAGCTACGAGATCGCCAAGGGCGAATCGCTGCTGGATCTGTTGAAGAAACTGACGCGCGGTGATGTGACGTTGTCCGAGATCGTTTTGCTGGAGGGATGGACCTTCCGCCAGATGCGCGAGCGTCTGGACGCGCATCCTGACATGCTGCATGACTCGACTGGCCTGACCGACATGGAGATCATGCGTCGGATCGGCGCGGACGGTGTAGCGCCGGAAGGATGGTTTTTCCCGGACACGTATCTGTTTGCAAAGAAATCCCGGGATATCGAAGTGCTGGCCCGGGCCTATCGCGCGATGCAGCGGCACATAACGCAGGAATGGGAGGGAAGGGCGCCAGGACTTCCTCTCGCCAATCCTTATCAAGCACTGATTCTTGCATCGATCGTGGAGAAGGAGACCGGTCGTGAGCAGGATCGCTCCACGGTGGCGGCAGTCTTCATCAACCGCCTGAAGCGCGGCATGCTGCTGCAAACGGATCCGAGCGTCATCTACGGCCTCGGCCAGGGCTTCGATGGCAACCTGCGCAAGCGGGATCTGCTCGCCGACACCCCTTACAACACCTATACCCGCGCCGGCCTTCCACCGACACCGATTGCCATGCCGGGATTGGCTTCCATCAAGGCCGTACTGCATCCTGCCGAAAGTTCGGCACTTTATTTCGTGGCGCGCGGCGACGGCAGCAGTCATTTTTCGAAAACGCTCGACGAACACAACAACGCCGTGAACCGCTTTCAGCGCAAATCGCGATAAGGAGAGATTACTTGCCTCAAAACATGACGAGCTCGCGCGGAAAATTCATCACCTTCGAGGGCATAGACGGCGCCGGGAAGAGCACGCATATTGCTACGGTCGTTGAACTGTTGCGGCAAAAAGGGTTTGAGGTTGTGGCGACGCGTGAACCGGGTGGCACCTCTCTTGGAGAAAAATTGCGCGAACTGTTGCTGCACGAACCGATGCATCTTGAAACCGAGGCGCTGTTGATGTTCGCTGCACGGCGCGAACACCTCGCGCAGGTGATCGAGCCGGCACTGGCGCGCGGGGCGTGGGTCGTATGTGACCGCTTCAGCGATGCGACCTACGCGTATCAGGGTGGCGGCAGGGGCCTGGACAAGACCAAGTTTCTAGCGCTCGAGCAATGGGTGCATGGCCATTTGCAACCCGAACTCACGTTCTTGTTCGATCTTCCTCCCGATGTCGCGAGCGAACGTCTTGCCAAGGATGGGCGCGATCTCGACAAGTTTGAAAAGGAACTCGTCGATTTCCATGTGCGCGTCCGCCAGGCGTATCTGGAGCGGGCGGCGTCGGCGCCTTCGCGGATCGTCGTAATCAATGCCGGACAGCCGATAGAATCAATCAAGAAAGAAGTTGAATATTACGTCGTAGATCGCTGTTTATGAACATAATTTATCTTCATGAAAGCGTCTGGAAGCAACTCGGGGCGCGGCGGGCTCATTTGCCGCACGCGCTTTTGCTCACCGGGTCACGTGGAATTGGCAAGTCTGCCCTGGCCCGCACCTTCGCGGAATCACTGCTTTGCGAGAACCCGTCTCCCACCCTGGCTGCGTGCGGTTCCTGCCTGGCCTGTGGCTGGCTGAAGCAGGGTAATCACCCGGATTTCCGGCTGGTTCAGCCCGAAGCAATGGATGACGGCGAGGAGACGGCTTCCAGTACAGGGGCGACTGCGAAGAAAAAGCCGAGTCAGCAGATCACCATTGATCAGATTCGCGGACTCGACGAATTCCTGCACGTCGGCACCCATCGTCACGGGGTCCGTGTCGTCCTTATCTGCCCGGCGGAGGCGATGAATCGCTCGACAGCGAACTCACTTCTCAAGTCGCTTGAAGAACCGTCGCCAAGTACTTTGTTTTTACTTGTTTCCGATGATGAACAACGTCTGTTGCCGACCATCCGCAGCCGTTGTCAGCACGTCCCTGTTACGGTGCCGGAGCACGCGCGTGCCATGGAATGGGTTGCGGATGCCGGAGTCGACGATCCGGAGCGGTGGCTGGCCCTGGCCGGCGGGGCGCCGCTGTTGGCGGTCGAACTCGGTGGCGGGGAGGAGCGCGTCCTGGTCGATGCGCTCGTTGCCGAACTGGCAAAAGGTCGCAACCTCGATCCCATGAGTACCGCTGCAGCCATCGACAAGGTGATCAAGGCGGAAAAGCGGCCCGTGCCGTTGAGGCGGGCGGTCGAATGGCTCCAGAAGTGGCTCGCCGATTTGCTTGTCATCAAGGCCGGGGGCGTACCGCGCTATTTCACGGCACAAGCATCCGCCTTGCGCGAATCAAGCCGCTTTGCCACGCTGCCCGGCTTGTTGGCATTCAGTCGTAAAGCGCTACAATACCGCCAGCATTGCGAGCAACCCGTGAATAGCCGACTGTTTTTCGAGGATTTTTTTCTGAATTACGCGGCGTTGTTCCGTCCTGACCGAGACAGCAATTAATGGCCGAAGCCCCAGAATCCAGACCCGTTGCGCCACGCCCGAGCGTCCTGTCGCTGAACATCAACTCGAAATCGGCGCTTTACGCCGCCTATATGCCGTTTTTGCGCAACGGCGGCATCTTCATTCCGACGACCCGCTGCTATAACGTCGGCGACGAGGTCTTCATGCTGCTTGCCTTGATGGATGATCCGACGAAGCTGCCCATCGCGGGAACCGTTGTCTGGATGACTCCGCCGGGGGCACAGAACAGCAAGGCGCAGGGGATCGGTGTGCACTTCAAGAACGACGAGAGCGGTATCGAGGCCAAGCGCAAGATCGAAGGTCTTCTGGGCGGCGTGATGCAGTCGAGTCGGCCGACTCATACCATGTAGCCAGATACGATCAATGCTTGTTGACTCTCACTGCCACGTTGATTTGCCCGAACTGGCGGGAAATCTGAACCAGATCCTCGATTCGATGCAGCAGGCCGATGTCGGCTGCGCGGTCTGCATCGGTGTGACGCTGGAGGACTTCCCGCGGATTCTTTCGATGGCCGAAGCCTGTCCGCAGGTTTTCGCCACCGTGGGCGTGCATCCCGAAAATACGGGGGTGCAAGAGCCTTCGGTTGACGACCTGGTGAAGCTTGCCGAGCATCCGAGGGTGATCGGCATCGGCGAGACCGGTCTCGACTACTACTGGCACAAGGATGCGCCCGAGTGGCAGCGCGAGCGGTTCCGGACGCATATCCGCGCGGCGCGTGCCGCCGGCAAACCGCTGGTCGTCCATAATCGCGAAGCGACCGCGGATACGCTGCGCGTGCTGACCGAGGAAAAAGCGGACGATGCAGGTGGCGTTCTGCACTGCTTCACAGAAACCTGGGACGTCGCGCAAGCGGCCCTGGGTCTCGGTTTCTATATCTCGATATCGGGCATCGTGACGTTCAAGAATGCGCAGCTGGTCAAAGATGTCGCGCGCCGTGTTCCGCTCGACCGACTGCTCGTCGAGACCGACGCGCCTTACCTGGCGCCTGTTCCCTACCGCGGAAAAGTCAATCAGCCTGCCTATGTCAGAAAGGTCGCTGAAGAGATCGCCACGTTGCGCGAGGTCTCCTACGAGACGATCGCCAAGGCGACGACGGACAATTTCTTTCGCCTGTTCCAGGCGGCTCAACCACTGAAGTGACCATGAAAAAGCGAATTTTTACCGGCCTGTTTGCCATCCTGCTTCCGTTCGCCGTTGCTGCCGGGGCACTCAACGATCTGGAAGAAGCGATGATTCGCCATGATCCGGATGCGGCCATCAATCTGATCAAACGGGGAATCGACGTAAACACCGTGGACAAGCAGGGTGACACGCTGCTGATCCAGGCCGTCAAGCGGGATATGCCTCAACTGTTCGATTTCCTTTTGCAGCATCGGGCGCGGCTCAATACGCGAAACAGCAACGGGGAAACAGCGTTGAGCATCGCGGCGTATCACGGGCTTGAGCAATTCGTCCGGCGGTTGGTGGAGGCCGGGGCGGAGATCAATTTCTTTGGCTGGCCGCCGCTGTCCTATGCCGCGTACAACGGGCACACGAAGATTGTGGACTATTTGATCAGCCGCGGCGCGGAAGTGGACGGAAGAACAGAGAACGGTTCGACAGCCCTGTTTTTCGCCGCGCGTTTCGGCCATGCCGATACCGTCAAGGCGCTGCTCAAACAGGGCGCAGATCCGACGATCATCAACGAGCACGACGAAACAGCTGTCGACTGGGCATTGAAGGGCGGGAATACCGATATCGAGGCTGTTCTTCGTCAGGCCGGTGGGCGTTCGGGCAAGTCGGTGACGATCGAGTTGTCGAAGTAGGTATTGGCGATAGGGGGCGATAGGGGCGCTTAAGTCCCTTCCAGAAGAAGCTGGGTCCGGAGTTTTCCCTCAAGCAGCGCCTTGCGTACGATCCGGTAGACATCCGGATCGAACAGTGTGCTCGAGCCCTCACGGTTTTCGAGAATTGCCCGAAGGGTCATCTCATCTTGAGCCGTGCCGAGGTGGCACCAGGCGTCGATGATGTGATGATCTTCGCGCATCCCGAATTCGTCGCGCTCGATCAGCGATATCGGGCCGGAATAGGGCCAGGGATGCACGCGGTGTTTCGCCAATGCAGCCATCAGGCGGCCACTGTGCAGGGAGAGCGGTTCCTTGCCGATGCAGGCACCTCGACAGGCCTTCTGCTTGTAGGCAACGCAGGCTTCGCCCTGCTTGCCGTTGCCGAGCCCCAATTGCGTGTGGCACAGGCGATGCGCCTCGGCAAGTTTGCGTAGCGCGTGCACGGCTTCTCGACGTGAGTGGTAAAGACCGAAAAGGCTGTCTGCATGGGCAAAATCAAGGTCACGTGCAAAAACCAGTTCGGGGTGGAATCCTTGCTCGCCATGATCGATCAGCCGCCAGGAGCAGAGCTCGGTTTGATCCCGCCGTTCGGAGGTCAACGCAAGTTCCTTCAGCCTAGCCCCGAATTCTCCGGCGGCTTCGCGCCATTCGATACGCCAGGTGTCGCGCACGAGCGCCGTATCGCGCTTGGCCGGAGCGAAGTGCACAAAGACCTGCTGGCGGATGTTCGCGGCACGTTTGGCGAGCAGCAGTTCGCCATCCTTGCCAAACAGGGCGTAGGCGCCGGGCGCCTCGGGGAGGTCGTCGAGCAGCGCCGGATCGAGCTGTGGCGGGAGCTCGGGACGGCCTGTGATCAGTTCGACGGCGTTCCGGATCGTTTCCGCGGGCAACAACGCGTGCCAGTGCTGCCAGAGGTCCCAGAGCACGCGGGCGTCGGCGAGGGCGCGATGGCGGTCGCCGGTGGCAATGCCGTAACGCTCGACCAGCGTGTCCAGGCTGTGCCGGTGATGTCCCGGGAAGAGTTTGCGCGAGAGTTTGACCGTGCACAGGCTCGTCGCGCGAAACGCGATGCCGAGGCGCCGGAATTCGTGTTTGAGGAAGCCGTAGTCGAAACGGGCATTGTGGGCGATGAAGAGTCGACCGCGCAGCTTCTCCAGCAACTCGGGTGCCAACTGCTCGAAGGTTGGCGCGCCTTCGACCATCGCCGTGTCGATGCCGGTCAGCCCCGTGATGAACGGGGAGACAGGCCGTCCCGGATCGACGAGGGTGCTCCACTCACGCACGCCTTCCTGATCGACCTGAATCAGGCCGACTTCGATGATCCGGTCGTTGGCAAAGTTGGCTCCCGTGGTTTCCAGATCGACAAAAACCAGCGGTTCGTGGATGGGGACGTCAGGCATGCATTCGGTTGCTTTATAAAGAACGACGGGCGGTTTTCACCGCCCGTCGTCCGGATTGGGAATTGCGTAATTCTACGCGATTACATCTTGGGCTTCGGGATGCCGAATTTCTCCGGCGATTCCTTGCCAGCGCCGGCATCGTAGATCAGCCAGGACATCTGGGCACGCCAGTTGTTCATGAAGTCGCGTGCTTCCTTGCCGGTCAGGCCGATGACATCGAGGCCGTTGTTGATCGCGTAATTGACGAACTTGGTGTCGTTGAGCGCGAACTTGTAGGCTTCGGTCAGCTTGTTGATGATCGGCTGCGGCGTTCCCTTCTTCACGAACACGCCGTAGAAGAAGCCGGAAGCTTTCATCGACTCGGTGAACGCCGGGTTCAGCTTGGTGATGTACGGAACTTCCGGAATGGCCGGGTTCGGCTTGCTGCTCATCACGGCCAGCGCACGCACGTCGCCATTCTTGACGTACTGGACGGCCGCACCGACGGCCAGACCGCTGACGTCAAGCTGCTTGCCGAGCAGGGCGGTGACCAGCGGGCCGTCGCCCTGGAAGGCGACCGGGTTGAAGGAGACGCCTTCGACCTTCTTCAGCAGCATCGAGGTAACCCACGGTTGTCCGCCGACACCACTGGTACCGATCGACAGCTTGCCCGGCTCGGCCTTGGCGGCCTTGATCAGGTCCTCGTAGCTCTTGATCGGCGAGTCCTTCGGCACGACGATGACGGTCGAGCCCTGAACCGAGAGAATGACCGGGTCGAAGTCGTCGTAGCTCAACTTGGAAAGACCGAGAACCTGGTACAGCTGCGGATTTTCCGCGTGGTACATCACCGTGTAGCCATCCGCTGGCGCCGTGGCGACCGCTTGCGCGCAGATGGCGCCGGTTGCGCCGGTGCGGTTGGCCAGAATCACCGATTGCTTGAGAATCTTTTCGGCGATCGGTGTAAGCAGGCGGGTTACCGTGTCGGTGCCGCCGCCTGCGCCCCAGGCGATATAGCCGTTGATCGGGCGGTCAGGATAGTCCGCCGCGCCGGCGACGCCGGCTGCCATGAGTCCCGCTGCAATTACCAGTTTTGACCACTTGATGATTTTCATGCGTCTCTCCTTTGTTGAAAAAACCAATCAACGAAAATTTCAATGATTGGGTGCCGCCATCATCAATCACCGACGATCCGATCGTCTTGGTGTGAAGAATTGCTGTATTGGGGCAATGCGTCTTTTGTCCTTTTTATCGTACTTTGCCGAGCATCAGCGCATGCAGGTACCGGGCCGCTTCCGCGCGTGAGTGCTTCTGTTCGATCGCCCTGGCAATCAGGATATCCGGTCCGAGCTTGCTGGCGTCGATATCCTGGTCGATTCCTCCCAGAACGATATCCTGCCGCGCTTCGGCGACGCCGTTCAGGAACACCTCTGGAACCTCTCTGACCAGTTCTTTGTAGTACGTTTTCCGGTTGTCATCCAGCAGCAAGGCTGAAATCTCGGAGCTTCCTTCGCCAAAAAGGTGCTTGGCGAGTCCGGTGCAGGGGACGCGGATGTCGTACTCGCGGTTCTCCTTCCTGGCAGCCTCGTATTCGGCTTCCGCCAGGTCACCGAAGGCGATCATCGCGCGGCTGTGGATACGACGCCACGGCTGGGTGGAATAGAGCCGGAAACGCATGCTCATGTTCAGCGCGACAAGCAGAAAGGGTACGTACAATGCCCAGACCGCCGGTCCGCTGAGGAGGTTGATCCCGATGCCGCAGGCGACCACGGTCAGGATCGACGTCCAGCCAAAGCCGAAAAACCAGGAGATTCGCATCCCTTCGCGCCCTTTCCGGATCAGGCTTCTTTTTTGCTGAAGAGGCCCCGGATTGCCCCCATGACCTTGGGACTCGAGATGATGGCAGTCAGCAACATGATGATCAGGATGACCAGCGATACGGTGTTGGTCACCATTCCTTCGAAGAAGGCAGTGGCACTGCCACGCGTCAGCTGGATGCCACGCCGGAAGTTCTCGTCGATGATCGGTGTCAGGATCACACCGAGGACCAGCGGGGCAACCGGGTAGTCGTAGCGCTTCATGAAATAGCCGAGGATGCCGAAGCCGATCATCCAGTAGATGTCGGTAATGCTGTTCTGGATCGAATAGCCGCCGACGAAGGTCAGCACGACGATGATCGGGATGATGTAAGGCTTGGGAATCTCGACGATCTTGCTGAATGCGCGGATGCCGGTCATACCCCAGACGTAGAGGAAGACGTTGGCGACCAGCAGGGATCCGACAACGAACCAGAAGAACTCGGGTTGTTCGCGCATCAGCATGGGGCCAGGGCGCAGGCCGTGGATGATCAGCGCGCCGATCAGCACGGCGGTTACCGAGTCCCCCGGGATGCCGAGCGTCATCATCGGAACGAAGGCTCCGCCGATCGCGGCGTTGGCGGCTGCTTCCGGGGCAATCAATCCCTGATAGGCGCCGTGGCCGAACGGCTGCGGGTACGGGTTCTTGACCGTCCGCTTGGCGTGGTCGTAGGCCATCAGCGCGGCGATGTCGCCACCGGTGCCGGGGAGTGCGCCAACTACGACGCCGATCGTCGAGGCCCGCAGCGTGAGGAACATGTTGTCCCATACCGCCGACCATTCCGGGGTGATGCGCGAGATGCTCTGTTTGACCGGAACAGCCTTGGTCTGCAGTTGCATCAGCGCTTCCGAGATGCCGAAGGTGCCGATCATGATCACGACGAAATGGATGCCGCCGAGCAGATTCAACGTATCGAACGTCATGCGGCCTTGACCGGTCTCGGGGTCCATGCCGATCAATCCGACGACGATGCCGATGAATGCGGCGACCAACGCCTTGAGCATGTTGCCCTCGGCGAGGCTGCCGACCAGGAACAGGCCCATGAAGGCGAGCAGGAAGTAATCGCGGGCCTGGAATACCAGGGCCAGCTGCGAAATGAGCGGGGCGAACAGGGCCAGGACGAGAATGCCGAAGAAATTGCCGATCACCGCCTGCGTGGTCGAGAGACCCATGGCCTGGCCGGCCAGGCCCATCTTCGCCAGGGGAAACCCGTCAAAGGTGGATGCGACTGCGGCCGGCGCCCCGGGAATGTTGAGCAGGATGCCGGAGCGGGCGCCCCCATAGACACCGCCGGTGTAGATGCCGACCATGACGGCCAGCGCCGGCAGTACTTCCCATGAAAACGTGAACGAAATCAGCAGCGATACTGCCATCGTCACCGACAGACCAGGAATCGCCCCCACGTAGAGTCCGACGAGCGTTCCGCCGGCGATCCAGCCGATCAGGCCAAGACTCATGAATGGCTGAATGATGCCTTCCAAACCGTTATACATGATGTTCCTTCCTTTTATAGGGTCAGGTCAGGGCAGAACGACCCGGAACAGGGTCGAGAAGATCAGATAGAGTGCAGCGAGCGTTCCGGCGGAAACGCCCACCTTGAGCCAGAACTTCTTGGGATCGAGCAGGTACATGGTCGTTACCAGGAAGAGAAATGTCGCCGGCACGAAGTGAATTGCCTCGACGATGAATCCGTAGATGGTCAGCGTCACCATCAGGATGACCACGTCGCGGTCGAAAAGGTGGTGTGCCAGATCCTTGAGGCCTCCTTCCTTGTAGCCTTGCCGGAAGAACTGGATCGCCAGGCCGATGAGCATCAGGATGGTCAATCCGCCGACGAGTTGCGGGATGCTCCCCGGACCCGCGCTGTGGCCCTGGAAAATACCCTCGCTGCGCAGGGAATCGACAAAAAGCGCAACGCAGATGACGAGCAGCACGAGGATCATCTTGTACTCGCCCTTGGGCCGGGAATGGTCGGATACGACGGTTCCGTCTTTGGCGTGTTCTGACATGGAAACAACCCTTTTCCTGTTTGTCGACGTTCCGGAAAAATTTCCCGATGACGTCGTTATGGTTCAAAAAACGTCGGGCTACGCCACGACCTCGCTGCAAACGCAGTAAAGGAAATCAAAGCGATGTTACTTCGATTCCGGTGAGGGACTCCTGTTCGGAGGTTGGCGGCGTGTTTCTGAGATAGGCGAGGATTTGATCGTTCGCAAGACATTTTTTGCCTTGCTCCGCCTCCAGGAGGCAGTTAGGCGTGGAAACGTCCACGCCGTCATCAACCCGCTTCATCCGTACCATTTCCCCTACCTTTATTGTATCCGGCTGATAGGCATTGCTGCCTTCATCCGTGAATTTGTGTGTGGCGACAAGTTCGCATGCGTGGAGTATCGAGTCAATATGTCGATTCCGATAGAGGTCATCGCCCCACAAAATGAAGGATCCGGCCCCATCGGCGGAGTCGATAAAGCAAAGCCCGCCGTGTTTCCATCGGCGGGCTTTGAGTGAGCGCAGAGAGCGGCGACGGCTGCTTAACCGCAGCTACCCACCGCACCGCAGGCCGTGCAGAAGTCGCAGCCGTCCTTGCGGATCATCGTGAAGTTGCCGCACTCGCTGCACAGCTTCCCGGCTGTGGGCTTGGGCGCGGTGCTGTTGGTCGGCGTCTCCAGAATGCCCATCTGCTGCAGCGGGAAGCCGTTTTCATCGAGAATGCCGAGCATCGCGTAGCGGTGGATGATCAGGTTGGCGATATAGGCGACCGTCGAGGGGTAAGTCTGCTGTTTCCGCGTACCGGGTACGAAAGCCATGAAATCGCCGAGCGGTTCCGGGTAATCGAGGAGTTTCCGGAGCTTCATGCCGATCCACGCCGGATCAAGCACGCGCATGTCGAGCGAGAGCAGCTTGGTCAGGCCGTCGAGCGCACGCGGGTAGTTGCCGGAGAGCCAGACCGAATAGGGACGGGTGACGCCGTCGGGCAGGGTGATTTCCTTGAGGCCCAGAACAAAGTCTTCGTTGGTTGCCGGGTTGAAGATATCGACCGTCCAGGACAGCGTGCCATCGGTGCCGGTTTTCGGTTCCTTCAGGCTGAACAGGGCATCGAGGACCGGCGTCGGGCCTTCGTTGGCGAAGGCGCCGAGCTGTTCGACACGGTATTCGATCAGGCGCGCCATGGCGGAGACGACCGACGGCATGCGCTTGTGCTCGCCGTGGGGGGGGAAGGGCATGTCGAAGCCCTCGCCGTCGGGTGTCTTGGCCAGCGATTCGAGCTTGAGCTTGAGCCAGCCGAAGTCGTTGGCGCGCATGTCCATCGACAGCGTCTTGGCGACGGCGCCCAGGCCGCGCGGCTGTGCCGGGCCGTTAACCCAGGCTTCGAACGGCCAGGAACGGCCTTCCTGCTCGACGTGGCCGACAAACAGGGCAAACTTGCCTTGGCCGTGGTCGATCATGTAGGTCCAGGCCATGTTGCCTTCCGGCAGGTTCGGGCGGCCCGGCCAGCGGAGGCTGGACAGCACCGGCGCCGGCAGGTTCTTGATCGACAGGCGGCGGTTGGCGTCACCGCTGACAAAGTCCTGTGGCTGCTTCTTTTCTTCCGTCTGCTTCGCCGTTTCAACGGACAGCACGGAGCCCAGAACGCTGTTCGGGCGGTAGGTGGCGAGGCCTTTGAGCCCGGCCTTCCAGGCGCTCATGTAGAGTCCCTGGAAGTCGTCGTACGGGTAGTCGGCCGGGACGTTGACCGTCTTGGAGATCGAGGTATCGATGTACGGGGCGACCGCGGCGACCATGTTCTTGTGCGCTTCCGCGGAAATCTCCAGGGCGGTGACGAAGTAGTCCGGCAGGTTTTCGGTGTCGCCGCCGAGGTGCTTGTACAGCCGCCAGGCGTAGTCTTCGACGGCGTATTCCTTGATCGTGCCGTCGGCCATGCGCTTCTTTCGGTTGTAGGTCCACGAGAAGGGCGGTTCAATGCCGTTGCTGGCATTGTCGGCGAAGGCCAGCGAAATCGTTCCGGTCGGGGCGATCGACAGCAGATGCGAGTTGCGCAAGCCGTGCTTGCGGATCTCCGCCTTGATCTCGGAGGGCAGGCGGGACGCGAAGTTGCCGCCGGAGAGGTAAAGCTCGGCATTGAACAGCGGGAACGCGCCACGCTCCTTGGCCAGTTCGACCGACGAGAGGTAGGCCGTGTCGCGCATGTATTCGGAGATGCGGGCGGCCATCGCGGAGGCTTCCGGACGGTCGTAGCGCAGGCCGAGCATGCACAGTGTGTCGCCGAGACCGGTAAAGCCGAGGCCGACGCGCCGCTTGTTGCGGGCTTCTTCCCGCTGGCGTTCCAGCGGCCAGGCGGTCACGTCGAGGACGTTGTCGAGCATCCGGGTGGATACCTTGATGACCTGGCCGAACGCTTCGAAATCGAACTCGGCCTGGTTGCTGAAGGAATGCCGGACGAACAACGTGAGGTTGATCGAGCCGAGGCAGCAGCAGCCGTAAGGCGGCAGGGGCTGTTCGGCGCAGGGGTTGGTGGCCTCGATGAGCTCGCAATAATAAAGGTTGTTGTCCTTGTTCATGCGGTCGAGGAAGAGGATCCCGGGTTCCGCATGGTCGTAGGTCGACTTCATGACCTGATCCCACAGGTCGCGTGCGCGGACCTTGCGATAGACCCACAGACCGTCATCGCGCTGGAAGGCGCCGCTCGCCTTCATGTCGGAGTTCGGTTCGGCGCGATGCACCAGTTCGACATCGGTGTCGCCTTCGACGGCGCTCATGAACTCGTCGGTGACGGCGATCGAAACGTTGAAGTTGGTCAGGTCGCCATGATCCTTGGCGTGGATGAACAGCTCGATGTCCGGATGATCGCAACGCAGCACGCCCATCTGCGCGCCGCGCCGTGCGCCGGCGGATTCGACGGTTTCACAGGAACGGTCGAACACGCGCATGTACGACACCGGACCGGAGGCGCGTGACTGCGTGCCTTTGACCTGGGCGCCTTGGGGGCGGATGGAGGAAAAATCGTAGCCAACACCGCCGCCACGGCGCATCGTTTCAGCCGCTTCGGCCAAGGCGCTGTAAATGCCGGGCCGGCCATCGACGACCTCGACGATCGAGTCGCCGACCGGTTGCACGAAGCAGTTGATCAATGTTGCCGCCAGCGGCGTGCCGGCCGCGGAATTGATCCGGCCGGCAGGGACGAACCCGTTCTCCTGCGCCCAGAGGAAACGCTCTTCCCATTTCGCACGGACCTTCTCTTCCTCGTTCGCCGCCAGGGCCTTGGCAACCCGGCGACGTACGTCGTGTACGCTGGTTTCCGCGCCTTTGGCGTACTTCTCGATCAGGACTTCGACCGAAATTTCCTGTTCGCTCAAGGGGGCGAATTCGGGAACTTCGGCGATTTCGGTCAGGGACAATTGCTGTGCGTTCTCGCTCATGGTTTGCCTTTCTTTTGTTGCGTGTCCGGTTGGTGCATATCGTGGAGCAATCCCCCATGAATGCTGGTTCTTGGGGCCGAATCTCGGTCGATGTAGTTGTTTGTCATCGAGAATTGACCTGCAAAACAGGGTGCAAAGCTACTACATCTAGTCATAAAAGACAATAAAAACGCTAAATCTAGTTGTTTTCTCGGCCGTAGAACTCCGCAACCCCCTGAAATATTTGATATTGCGCAATGCAAAATAGTGTTTCATAATATGAATCACTGAATTGTCGGCCGATAGAAAGAGTGTGTTGCCTCCGTCCTCGGCCGTCGCGGGAAAGGCGATTGACCGGCAGCGTTACCGAATCATTTTCGTGGCTCTTCAGATCAGCGCGATTATCGCAATCGCTTGCGCGATAGGCGCGCAGAAGCGGTGTCGCTTGATCGCTCTCCTTTTGCATCGCGATCTAACATAGACAGGTCAGTAGGTGTCGTTGGGTGTCGTTGTCGGTTGTAGCAGTGGAAGGTGGTGTGGCTGCCGTGCGGAGAGGCGGGTTCCGGGCGGCTTTCTTTGTTCGGGGTTGATTCCAGGGGATAAAACAAAATGTACGTATTCGTGTTGAATTGCGGCAGTTCGTCGTTCAAATACCAGTTGCTCGACATGGCCAACGAGCATCGCGTCGCGGTGGGTCTGGTCGAGCGTATCGGCATGAAGGATTCGGTTCTGGCCTACGAACCGGCCGGCGGCGAGAAGATCAAGGAAACCGCGGACATCGCCGATCATGAGGTTGCCATCAAGAGGGTCCTCAACAAGCTGATCGATCCGGCCGTCGGGGTCATCAAGTCGTTGTCGGACATCGCCGCGATCGGCCACCGCGTCGTCCATGGCGCGGAGAAATTTTCCGGTTCGGTACTGATCTCCGACGCCGTGATCGACGCGCTCAAGGAGAACATTCCGCTGGCGCCGCTGCACAATCCCCCGAACATCACCGGCATCGAGGCGATGCAGAAGGCCCTGCCGGGCGTGCCCAACGTCGGTGTCTTCGATACGTCGTTCCACGCCACGATGCCGCCGGAGTCCTACATCTACGCGCTGCCGTACGAGTGGTACGAGAAGCATCACGTCCGGCGCTACGGTTTCCACGGCACGTCGCACCGCTTCGTCTCCGAGCGCGCCGCGCAGATTCTCGGTGTCGCCAAGGAGCAGTTCAACTGCATCACCTGCCACATGGGCAACGGTTCGTCGTTCACCGCGGTCAAAAACGGCCAATCGTACGATACAAGCATGGGCATGACGCCGCTCGAAGGCATCGTCATGGGGACGCGCTGCGGCGACGTCGATGCCGGCATCCCGAATTACCTGGCGGCGAATGTCAATATGTCGTTCGCCGACATCGATAATGCGCTGAACAAGAAATCGGGGCTTCTGGGGATTTCCGGCGTGAGCTCAGACATGCGTGACATCATGTCCGCGGCCGCCGAAGGCAATGCCCGTGCCAAACTGGCGGTCGATGTGTTGCGTCATCGGGTGCTCAAGTACATCGGGGCCTATGCCATCGAGCTCGGGCGTGTCGACGCGATCGTGTTCACCGGAGGCATTGGCGAAAACAGCCTGGAGTTCCGCGGCTCGGTCGTCGAGCGGCTGACGACCCTGGGGATCAAGCTCGACAAGGCAGCCAACAATAGCCGCGGGCAAGAGACCGTGATTTCGACGCCGGATTCGCCGATCAAGGTGATGGTTGTGCCGACCAACGAGGAATTGGTCATCGCCCGGGATACCCGCGATATCGTCGCCAAATAAGCGGTTCCGGTTTTTCTTCCTGACAAAGGCGGCAATAGCCGCCTTTGTCATTGGCAGCTCATTGGCAACTTCGACGATCATTTACAATCCGGCAACGCCGGTCCGGCGGATCTCCGGGCCGGGCATGATCGGGGATCCTTATGAAAATTCTCGTTTCGGTCAAACGGGTGATTGACTACAACGTCAAGGTGCGCGTCCGTGCCGACGGCTCCGGCGTCGAGACGGCCAACGTCCGGATGTCCATGAACCCCTTCGACGAAATCGCGGTGGAAGCGGCGGTGCGTCTGAAGGAAGCCGGCCAGGCAGTGGAAATCATCGTGGTTTCCGCCGGGCCCGCGCAGTGTCAGGATACCTTGCGTACGGCGCTGGCCCTTGGCGCGGATCGGGCGATCCTTGTAGAAACCGGTGCGGAACTGCAACCGCTGGCGGTCGCCAAGTTGCTCAAGGCGGTGTGTCTGCGCGAGCAGCCGACGCTGGTGCTCTGCGGCAAGCAGGCGACGGACGATGATGCCAACCAGACAGGGCAGATGCTGGCGGCGCTGCTGGGCTGGTCGCAGGCCACCTTTGCCTCGAAACTTGCGGTATCGGGCGACCGGGTGACGGTGGCGCGGGAGATCGATGGTGGTCTGGAGACTGTCGAGTGCCTTTTGCCGACTGTCGTGACAACGGATCTTCGCTTGAACGAGCCGCGTTACGTCACGCTGCCGAACATCATGAAAGCCAAGCGGAAGTTGCTTGACGTCGTTACCCCGGACTCATTGCAGGTCGACGTCACTCCCCGGCTCAAAACCATGCAGGTCAGCGAACCGCCTACACGCGCCGCCGGAAGGCGTGTCGCCAATGTCAGCGAGCTGGTAGCCGAACTGTCTTCGACGGGAGCGATCGCATGACGGTGCTCCTGCTCGCCGAACACGATAACCGCAGCCTGGATCCGGTGACGCGGAGCGCCTTGACCGCTGCCTGTCAGTTGGAAAGTGATATCGACATCCTCGTCGTGGGCGATGCGTGCCGCTCGGTGGCGGAAAGTGCGTCGCGGCTGGCGGGGGCCTCCCGCGTCCTTCTGGTGGAGGCGGCGCATTTTCACGAGCCCACTGCCGAAAACGTCGCCAGTCAGGTTGCCGCCTTGGCCTCCGGCTACACCCATGTGCTTGCCGCCGCGACGAGCACGGGCAAGAACGTGATGCCACGGGTAGCCGCCATGCTCGACGTGGCACAGATTTCCGAAGTTATTGCCGTTCTGGGCCCCGGTACGTTCTCCCGGCCGATTTATGCGGGGAATGCAACGCAAACCGTGCAATCCGTCGATCCGGTCAAGGTAATGACCGTGCGTGCCACGGCGTTCGCAGCGTCAGGCGACGGAGGCGCGGCGCCGATCGAATCCGTCGAGGCGGTTGCCGACTGTGGCTTGAGTCGCGTGGTGGGGCGCGAATTGACGCGTTCGGGGCGGCCGGAGCTTGGCGCGGCCGACGTCGTCGTGGCCGGCGGGCGAGGGCTGGGAAGCCGGGAAAACTTCATCGCCCTGCTCGAACCCCTGGCGCAAAAGCTTGATGCCGCGATTGGCGCGACCCGGGCAGCGGTCGATGCCGGTTTTGTCTCGAACGACCTGCAAATCGGACAGACCGGCAAGGTGGTCGCGCCCCGGCTCTACATTGCCGTCGGGCTGTCCGGAGCGATCCAGCACCTCGCGGGGATGAAGGACAGTCAGGTCATCGTGGCGATCAACAAGGATCCCGAAGCACCCATTTTCCAGATTGCGGATTTCGGCCTCGTCGGTGATCTGTTCGAGCTCGTTCCGGCATTGATCGACGCCCTGGGCTGAAATAGCCCACGTATTGCCGCTGTCACTTGGGGAAAACAGCGGAAACGCCCGAAGGGGCGATGATAAAATCAGTCGTCGATAGTATTCAGATACGAAAAAGAAAGGTATTCGATGGGATACGAACAGGTTGCGGCTGTCGATCTTGGCTCGAACAGTTTCCGGCTGGAAGTGGGCCGGGTGGTGGAAAACCAGATCTACCCGCTCGATTCTCTCAAGGAGCCGGTGCGGCTGGCCTCCGGGCTTTCCCGGGAAAAGATCCTGAATGACGAGGCGCAGCAACGCGGATTGGAAACGCTGAGTCGTTTCGCCGAGCGCCTCCGGGGGTTTCAGCCCCAGGCCGTGCGTGCCGTGGCCACCAATACGCTGCGCGTGGCGAAGAACGCTGCCCTGTTTCTCCAGAAGGCCGAGGCAGCACTCGGCTTTCCCATTGAAATCATCGGCGGCCGCGAAGAGGCACGCCTGATCTACATCGGCGTGGCGCACGCCATGCCGCCGACCCGGCAGAAGCGCCTGGTGGTGGATATTGGCGGGGGATCGACCGAGTTTGTCATCGGCAAGAAGGTCGAGCCGCTGCTCATGGAGTCGTTGTTCATGGGGTGCGTCAGTTTCTCCCTGCGCTTTTTTCCGGACGGGAAAATCGACAAAAAGCGGTTCTTCGAGGCCGAGGTCGCCGCGGCACGGCAGATCGAAATCATCGCCAACGATTACCGGGTTTTCGGCTGGACCGAAGCGGTTGCCTCATCCGGGACAGCCAAGGCTGTCGCCGATATCCTGGAAATCAACAACCTCAACCCCGATGGCGCACCGGGGATTACGCGTGAGGGGCTGGACAAGCTCAAATCCCAACTGATTCGCGCGGGATCGGCGACTGGATTGAAGCTCGGTGGACTGCGTGCCGATCGTGCCCCGGTGTTCGTCGGCGGCGTGGCCATTCTCTGTGCGGTGTTTTCTACGCTTGGGCTAGCGCGGATGAGTTATGCCGAGGGTGCTTTGCGGCTCGGCGTCCTCTACGACCTGCTCGGGCGATTCCATCAGCACGACATGCGCGATACCACCGTGCAACAGTTCCAGCGGCGCTATCAGGTCGATGTCAAGCAGGTCGCGCGTGTCGAGCGGACTGCTTTGCAGATGCTCGGGCAACTGGTGCCGATCGATCAGCCCGAATACGAGAGCGAAGTGCGCTTCCTGCGTTGGGCCGTCGGACTGCACGAGATCGGCATTTCCATTGCGCATGGCGGGTTCCACAAGCACGGTGCCTACATTATCGGCAGCGCCGACATGCCGGGTTTCTCCAAGAAGGATCAGGAAAAGCTGTCGCTGCTTGTGCTGGCGCAACGCGGCAAGATGGAAAAGCTGCCCCTGATTCCCTCTGCCGATCCGTTGTGGCGGATGATCTTCTGCATCCGGGTGGCGGCCTTGCTGCACCGCTCGCGTGATGATCTGCTCCAGCCGCCGCTGCTGGTCAAGGCATCAGCGTCCGGGTTCCAGATCGAGATTCCAGCCAAATGGCTGCAGGAGAATCCGCTGACCGCCGGCGCGCTCGCCGAAGAGGCGCAAAGCTGGGAAAAGGTCGGCTGGCAACTTCGCCTGCGGCGGCGTTCGGCAACAGTCGCGCAGGAGTAGCCGGATGGCCACGGCCGCCGTGGAGCTCAGTGAGACGCCCGGGACAGGAACCGTTCGACTCTCGGGTGACTGGACACTGAGCCGGCTGCCGGTGCCACTGGAGACCTTGCAGGCAGAACTTCGCGGCTACGTGATACGCGGCGCGGCGTGGGACTTGTCGGGTGTGTCGCGTCTCGACAGTGCCGGGGCCGTTCTCCTCTGGCAGGCATGGGGACGTCGCTGGCCGACCACGCTGGAAGCCAGCGACGAACAACGGGCAATCCTGGCGCGAGCCGCGGCGATATCGCCGGCGCTGAGCACACGTTTGCCGTTCTCACCGCTGATCTGGCTGACGCAGTTGGGTCGGCTGATGCTGTCGTCAGGAAAGAACGCGCGGGACATGACTGCGCTGATCGGTCAGCTCGCGCTGGACATCGTCTATCTTTGCGCCCATCCGCGCGATATTCCCTGGCGCGAGTTTTCGGCAACTTTGTACAAGAGCGGTGCGCTGGCGCTGCCGGTGACGGCGCTGGTGGGTTTCCTGATCGGCGTGGTGCTGTCCTACCTTTCGTCGTTGCAACTCAAGACCTTCGGCGCCGACATCTTTATCGTCAATCTGCTCGGGATCAGCGTCATTCGCGAACTCGGACCGGTGATCGTGGCGGTCCTGGTGGCGGGGCGTTCCGGTTCGGCGATGACGGCGCAGATCGGGGTCATGCGGGTGACCGAGGAAATCGATGCGCTGGCGACGATGGGTATTTCGCGGACCGTTCGCCTCGTCCTGCCGAAGGTGGCTGCGCTGGCGGTGGCCATGCCGTTGCTGGTGGTGTGGTGCTCCGCCGCCGGCATCCTCGGCGGCATGGTCTCGGCGAACCTGGAGATGGAGCTGGCTTACGGCTATTTCATCAGCACCCTGCCGAAGGTGGTGCCGGTGGCCAACGTCTGGATCGGCATCGGCAAGGGCGTTTGTTTCGGGTTCCTGATTGCGCTGATATCCTGCCATTTCGGACTGAAAGTGCGACCGAACACCGAAAGCCTGTCGTCCCGGACGACGTCCTCGGTGGTGACGGCGATTACGGTGGTCATCATCGTTGACGCCGTTTTTGCGGTGCTGACCCGTCATGTCGGGATGCCATGATCATGGTTCCTGCGATCGAGCTGCGTGGAATAACCACGCGTTTTGGCAAGGTGATGATCCACGACGACATCCATCTGGATGTCTGCGCCGGGGACATCCTTTGCCTGGTCGGCGGCTCGGGCAGCGGGAAGACGACGTTGTTGCGCGAGATCGTCGGCTTGCTGGCGCCCACGCGTGGAACGGTGAAGTTGTTCGGCCAGGCGGTGCTCGACCCGGACCCGCAGGTACGACGCGACGTGCGGCGGCGTTTCGGCATGCTGTTCCAGCAAGGTGCGCTTTTCTCGGCGCTGACCGTCTTCGACAATATCGCCTTCCCGTTGCGGGAATTACGGGTTCTTGACGAGAGCCACATTCACGATCTGGTCTTCATGAAGCTGGCGATGGTCGAACTCGAACCGCACCACGCGATGCTGATGCCTGCCGAACTGTCGGGGGGGATGATCAAGCGCGTCGCGCTGGCGCGGGCACTGGCGCTGGAACCGGAATTGCTCGTCCTCGACGAACCGACCGCCGGACTCGACCCCGACCTGGCAGACAATTTCGTTCAACTGATCGGGACCTTGCAAAAGCAGCTGGGATTCACCGTGGCGATGGTCACGCACGATCTCGATACGCTGGCCGGACTGGCGACGCGCGTCGCCGTGCTTGCCGGGCAGCGTATCATCGCCGATGCTTCGCCCGCCGAGGTGCTTGACGTGGATCATCCCTTCATCAAGACCTTTTTCTGTTCCGAGCATGCCCGGTCGGTGATGCGCCGGCGGCTTTGATACGAGGATAACCATGGAAAATCGAGCGCACGCGCTGATCGCCGGATTGTTCCTGCTGCTGCTCGGGGCGGCCGCGCTGGCATCGCTGTGGTGGTTCAGCGGCAGGGGTGAGGACACCAGCACCTATGTCGTCGAAACCCGAGGCAACGTCACCGGACTCAACCTGCAGGCGCAGGTGCGCTACCGCGGCATCCGGGTTGGCAAGGTGGAGATGATCGAACTCGACCCGGCCGACGCGCTGAACACGCTGGTCACCATCAGCGTTCGGCGCGATATTCCGATCAGGCGCAGCACCGTCGCGCGACTTGGTTACCAGGGCGTGACCGGTATTGCCCACATCCAGCTGGAAGATTCCGGCCGGGGCGCCGAGGCGCTGACCAGCGACAAGACCGATCCGGCGCGGATCGCCATGCAGGATTCCTTCGTCCAGGAGTTGAGCGATGCAGGCAGTGAAACCTTGCGCCAGGCGCGCGACCTGTTGTCGGGGATGAACGAGTTGCTGCGGCCGGAAAATCGCCAACTGTTGACGCAAACGCTGAGCCATGTCGAGGCGAGCACCCGGCATGCCCGCGAAACGACGGCGCGTCTGGAGCGGCTGCTCAGTACGGAAAATCTCGCCCGGGTGAATTCCGCGCTGATGCTTGCCGAGCAAACCGCGGCGCAGGCCGGCCCTTTCTTTGCCGAAGCGCGGGAACTGGTGTCCAGCCTGAAATCGGCCAGCGAGACGTTTGAAACGGCGCTGGGGGATTCGCAGAACGGTGGTTTCGGGGCATTGGCGCCAAGGCTCAACGAACTGACCGCGGAACTATCGTCGACCTCGCAGCAACTCGGCCGCGTGCTCCAGATGCTCGAAGAGTCGCCGCAAAGCCTGATTTTCGGTCGCCGGAACATCGAGCCCGGACCGGGCGAATCCGGATTCGTAGCGCCTGCCAAAGAACGGAACAAATGATGAAACCAGTGCTTCTGATTGCTCTTGCGATGCTTGCCGGCTGCGCGGGAATACCTCGATCCGGTGCCGTCGTTTCCATTTACGATTTCGGTCCGCCGGCAGCAACGCCATCGCATGCCACGGCGAACGGCGGGCGCCAGATGGCGCTCGAAGTCAGGGCGGCGCCCTGGCTCGATGCACCAAGTATCACCTACCGGCTGGCTTATGACGAACCGCTCAAGCGCCGCCAATACACGGAAAGCCGGTGGGCGAGCCCGCCTGCATCGCTTCTGGCCCAGCATTTGCTTCAAGAAACCCGGCTCGTTAACGCCAGCGGGGGCGCGGTGACTTCGTGTGTGACTCGTTTGTCGCTTCAGGAGTTTTCGCAGTGGTTCGAAACGCCCCAGACCAGCTATGCGATCGTCCAGGGGCAGGTCGATGTGCTGGATGGGAAACGGCGGATCGTGGCCAGTCAGAATTTGCGTGCACAAACCAGGGCCGCCTCTGCCGATGCATCGGGAGGCGTGAGTGCCTTGGTGGCAGCGAGTGGCGAACTGGCGGCGCAACTCGATGACTGGCTGGATCGGCTGGACAAAGGCGGCGTTCTCAAGGGCTGTGGCGTCTGACGGCCGTCGTTGCCCCGGCGGATGCCCGGTCCGCCAGCGTGGTTCGAAATACTCATTGAAAACAGGGCTCAGGGAATGCTTGGTTTTATCCAGCGGTTGATCGGGACATTGAGCGTCAGCCGCAAGCTGGTGCTGATTTACGTCCTCGACTTGTCGGCAGTCATCTTCGTCTCGTCGATTCTGATCAACGAGAAATTCATCGCCATCGACTTTGCCCGCAAGGAAATTGCCGGCAACGCGTATATCAGCGCGGTCCGTGATGTCATCCTGCCGGCCCGGTGGCCTGTGCCGGAGCACCGGGCGGAACGGGTGCTCGACACCGAACGCGAGTACGGCGCTGTGCTGGGAAGCCATGATCTGGCGCTGCAACTGGCTGACCGGCTGCGCCTGGCGGAGAAACAGGCGGATCCGTCGCCCTGGCATGCCCAACGTCTGGCGCCGGCAGTCCAGTCCCTGGTGACGCGGATCGGCAACCATTCGAACCTGATCCTCGATCCCGACCTCGACAGCTACTACACCATGTCGCTGGTGGTTCTGCGCTTTCCCGAGTTGTTCGACGTCGCCGCGCGCCTGGCAGAGAAGGCGCTCGCGGTGAGGCTGGCGAATTCGGCCGAGATTCGCCGGCAGCGGCAGACCGAATACCTGATCGTCGAGGGACGGCTGGACGCGCTGACACACAACATGGCTTCCGACTACGCCGAGGCCGTCGCCGCGGGTGATGGCGCGCTGAAGAAGACGCTCGATCCGTCCCGGGCGCGCCTTCTGGCGGCCATTGAAGTGCTGCGTACGGCCGCGCGTCGCGAAGCGCTCAGCCAGCCGGACGGAGATCCTGAGCCGGAAATCCGAAAGGGCGAAGCCGCCGTGATGGACAGCTTGCGACAGGCCTGGAACGATGCCGGTACGGCGCTGGACGGGCTCCTGGCCTCGCGCATCGACAAGCTTTTTTCGCGGATGTGGTGGCATCTTGGCGCGGCGGCGTTGCTGTTGCTGGTGATTCTTTCGGTCGTTTATTTCGTCGCCCGGATGATCGCCTTGCCGATCCGTCGTCTCGCCACGGTGGCCGGCGACGTCAGCCGGACGGCGGATTATTCGCTGCGTGCGAACTGGACGTCAGGCGATGAACTGGGCCGCCTCGTCGATGCGTTCAACAGCATGCTCGGGCAACTCGACCGCTTCCGTCTTGTCCAGCAGGAACTCGCGGCCAGTGCGCGTGCGGCGGCGGCTCAGCGCGAATTGCTCGAAGCCATTCCGATGCCGCTGATGGTGACGGCGATCCCGAAGCACGAGATTCTGCATGCCAACGCGCCGGCCCTGGAGTGGTTGCAGGATCGTTCCGCGGACCCGTGGATTCGCGGCCTGACGCGTCCGTTGCGCGCGCAATTCTTCCAGCAACTGGCCGACCGCGGCCGGGTCGATGAATTCGAAGCGCTCTGGCACGGACAGGGAGAAGATCGCTGGGCACTCCTGTCGGCGCGGCGATTGAACTATCAGGACCAGGACGCCGTAGTGACGACGTTCGCCCCGATCGGCCGGATCAAGCAGATGGAGTCACGCCTGGAGTTGTGGGCCAAGGTGTTCGAGGCGTCCTCGGAGAGCATCATGGTGACCAACGCCGAACGCGAGATCGTCACGGTCAACCGCGCGTTCCTGCGGACCACGTCGTTCGAATACTCCGAGGTGATCGGTCGACAGCCGGATTTCCTGCGTTCCGGCCATCATTCCGACAGCTTCTTCGAACAGGTTTGGGGAACCGCCCGCGCCCGCGGTTCCTGGCAGGGGGAACAATGGATCCGGCGCAAGAACGGCGAGACGTTCCCGATCTGGGTGGTCATCAACGCGGTGCGCAATCCGCGTGGCGAGGTCATCCATTTCGTCGCCACCTTCCTCGATATCAGCGAGCGCAAGGACAACGAGCGGCGGATCAGCCACCTCGCGCACCACGACACGCTCACCGACCTGCCGAATCGTGCGTTGTGTCTTGACCGGCTGAACATGGCCGTTCAGCAGGCAAAACGGAATGGGCGGCGGGTTGGTGTCCTGTTCATGGATCTCGACCGTTTCAAGAGCATCAACGATACGTTGGGCCACCACGTCGGCGATGAATTGCTGCGCTCGGTAGCGAAGCGATTGCTGGACGTGGTCCGCTCCGGCGATACCGTCAGTCGTCTGGGGGGCGATGAGTTCGTCGTGGTATTCAGCGATATCGAGAGCACGGAAGAAGTCGCCCAGATCGTCGAGAAACGTCTCATACCGTCGATCCGCGCGCCGCATCTGATCGACGGCGTCGAACTCAACGTGTCATGCAGCGTCGGTGTCGCCGTGTATCCCGAAAACGGGGAAACGGTCGACATTCTCATGCGCAACGCCGACGCCGCGATGTATCACGCCAAGGAGGAAGGGCGGAACAACGCGCAGTTCTTCACCGCCGAGATGGACAAGGCTCAGCGCGAACGCATGCAGATCGAGCACGATCTGCACAGCGCCGTCGAGCGCAACGAATTGCGTTTGCACTACCAGCCGCGCATCGATGCGTTGAGCGGCGAACTCGTCGCCGTCGAGGCCTTGGTGCGCTGGCAGCACCCCGGGTACGGCCTGGTGCCGCCGGGGCAATTCATCGCCGTGGCCGAGGAATGCGGCCTGATCGTGCCGATCGGTTACTGGGTCATCGAGGAGGCCTGCCGTCAGCAGGCGGAATGGCGCGAGGAGGGTGTTGGGGGTGTCGGCGACATTCGCGTGTCGATCAATCTTTCCGCCGCCCAGTTCCAGGACGAGGGGTTGGTGGAAGGCGTGGCGGCCATCCTGAAACGTCACCGGAACAACCCCGGCACCATCGAGTTCGAACTCACCGAATCACTGCTGATGATCGACCGGGGGCGGACGATCGACCAGTTGCACGGGATCAAGGCGCTCGGTGTTTTGCTGTCGATCGACGATTTCGGCACCGGCTACTCGAGCCTGAACTACCTCTATCGCTTCCCGATCGACAAGCTCAAGATCGATCAGTCTTTCGTCAGCGACATGCTTGCCGATCCGAAAGACTACGCAATTACCCGAGCCATCATCGGCCTGGGCCATACACTCGGCCTGAAGGTGGTCGGCGAGGGGGTGGAGACGATCGAACAGCGCTTCGCGCTGGCCTCGGCAGGGTGTGACGAATTGCAGGGCTACTACTTCAGCCGCCCTTTGCCGGCATCGGATTTGCCGGGATGGGCCGCCGCCTGGGTGGATAACAACCAGGCCATCGAAATGGAGGAATGAAGGTTTCGGCGAACCCCCCAGCGATGTCCTAGCGCGAGCTGTTCCCCGTACGCTTCTTTGCCGGCCTGTACTTTTTGAATATCGCCCGCGCATCAAGTTCTGCGCGCTCCTGTGTGCAGATCGACGGGTCGTCGTCGTGACCGCTGAAGTATTCATCGTCCTGCGCGCGCATGACGATGTCGATGGCCACTTCGTCGCTGAGGGTATAGATCTCCGTCAGCAACGTGGCAACTTCGTCCAGATGTTCTTCGTAAGTCATGATTCCTTTTCCGTCGCGTGTTGGCGGTGAACCTTGGCGTAGGCTTCCTGCAGCCTGCGATGCATGAGACACCCGTTGAGTTCGAGTCCGGGCAAGGGCATCCCGAAAAATCGCTTCTCACGTGTCAACAGCGCCTTGGCTTCGGTGAGCGTAGCTTGTCCATAGAGTGATTCGAGCGCGTTGCGGAACGTCTCGAATTCGTTCGTCTCGCTCAGGCGGATCAGGCTCTCGATACAGCGATATACCGAGAGTCGTGCCGGATCGATCTGGCCGAAGTGGCGCACCCACTGGCAGCCTTCGCGGGTGGCGTCCTCGTCGGCAATCGCCAGCGCCAGCAGCAACT
This sequence comes from Propionivibrio pelophilus DSM 12018, assembly GCF_059569095.1. Classification (NCBI taxonomy): domain Bacteria; kingdom Pseudomonadati; phylum Pseudomonadota; class Betaproteobacteria; order Rhodocyclales; family Rhodocyclaceae; genus Propionivibrio; species Propionivibrio pelophilus. Next base: position 82,651 of record NZ_JCANUT010000002.1, read on the forward strand.
TCAGCTCGCCGACGCGAAGGTCTTCCCAGAGGGAACCGGCATCCGGCACCAGTCCGATCAGCGCGGCAACCGGGCGTTGGTCGTCAATGCCAGAATCGTTCAGGGTGTCGAGCAGGCACTCGCACTCTTCGTCGTCGAGATCGGCGAGGAAGAGGATCGGTTCGCGAACCTCGTTGCCGAAGCTGTTGTTTTCGAATTCAAGATCGTCGATCGGATAGATTTCCGACATGCCCGGGATGATGATCCGGCAGGCATACATCCCGAGATGCGTGTAATCGGCGACATGGATCGCATTCCCCTCTTCGTGGATCAGGTCGACGAGGCAGGTGTAATCCTCGCGCGTAGACGCACTGAAGTTCCAGTCGACGAATTCGAAGTCGGGCGCGTCGCCCAGGAAATCCCAATGGATGACGCCGCTCGAATCGACGAAATGAATCTCCAGGTTCGGGGCGCTGGCGACCTCGTCGAGGTCGAAAACCGGTTCGGGGAAGCCGCCAAGCGCGTCCAGCGCGCGGCCTTGCAGGAGTTCGGTCAAGGCACGCTCGAGGGCAATCCCGAAGCGCGGATGTGCTCCGAAACTGGCGTAGCAGCCCTGGTCGGCCGGGTTCAGCAGTACCACGCAGAGGACGGGGTAACGGCCTCCCAGCGAGGCGTCCTTGATCCGGATGCCGAAACCGGCGGCGCGCAGTTCCTCGATGTCCTTTTGTAGACGCGGAAAACGGGCGATGACCGACGCCGGTACCTCCGGCAGGCACAATCCCTCGCGGATGACGCGGAACTTGACATGCCGCTCGATGATCTCGGAAAGCGCCTGCGCGCGCGCTTCCTCGACGCTGTTGCCGGCCGACATGCCGTTGCTGACGTAAAGGTTGCCGATGATATTGACCGGGAACCAGACAATCTCGTCATCGCTCAGGCGGGCAAAGGGTAGGGCGCAGATGCCGCGCTCGCGGTTCCCGGAGTTGAGATCGACCAGCATCTGCGGCGGAATGCTGCCCTCCGGGTTGTACAGTTCGTGCAGCTCCGGTGTCAGCAACTCGTCGGGCCACGCGTCGTCATTCTCCCCGACGGCGAACCAGCGCTCGTCCGGGTGGTGCGTATAGCGGTGGCCGGCGAATTCTTCACCGAGGTAATAATGACTCCAGAAATAGTTGGTCGACAATCGTTCGATGAACTCGCCCAGCGCGCTGGCGCGGGCGGCGAGCTGGCTGCTTCCCTTTCCGTTGGAAAAAAGCAGCGGACAGTCGCGGTCGGCGACATGGACCGACCAGACCCCATCGATCGGGTTGAGCCAGGAACGCTCCTCGACGTGGAAACCGATCTTCACCAGTTCGGCCTGCATCCGGCTTATCGACGCTTCGAGCGAAGCGTCCTTTCCGGCGATGAGATGTTCGTTCATTGATTTATCCTAAATAATAACAATGAGATAAAACACATTGTTAAAGTAGATTATTCGTTTTGATCGGTGGTCGAACCGCGGATCGAACGCCTGTGTTTCAGCCGAGCCGGGTCTTCGAGGCGACGTAGGAGCCGAGCGAGACAAGGACGATGCCGGCACCCAGCCAGGGCGTCAAGGGTTCGTCCAGCAAGGGAACGGCGAGGACGCCGATGACGACCGGCACGAGGGCGAGGAACGATGCGGTGCGCTCCGGCCCGAGCAGCTGCAGTGACTTGAGATAGGTCAGCATCGCCAGAATGGTTGCCGAGATGCCCTGGAACGCCGCCTGGATGAGAATCATCGACATCGGGGCGTTGCTCATCTCCTTGGGCAGGAAATACCAGTAGATCGGCAGATAAACGATCGCCGAGCCGAAGGCGATGGCCCGGGTCAGGATCCAGGGAGAATAGTTCCAGCGCGCGGCAAAGAAGCCGTAGAGGGCCCAGCAGCAGGAACTGATGAACATCAGCAGGTCGCCGAACGCATAGTCGGGCGACCATTCGGTCAGGTAGGGCATCGCCGCGCAGACGATGCCGGAGCCGATCAGTGACAGGCCGATCGTCCGGATGCGCGTGGGCCGCGTCCCGGCGACCAGCCAGGCCAGTGCGCTGATCAGGAAGGGTTGCAACCCGGGGAAGAGAATGCCGCCGTGCGCCGCCGGCGCGTACTTGAAACCGGTGTAGGCGATCGGGCAATAGATCAGGCTGCATAGGCAGGTCAGAATCCACAGACGCCGGTCGGCCCACGCCCGGCGCGGCATGCTGCCGATGAACGGAAGAAGGATTACGGAAGCGGTGATCAGCCGCAACGCAAAAATGTCGTAAGGGGTAAGAACGCTTTTCCCGCCGAGCCGGGAGATCAGGGAAAAGCCGGACCACATCATCAGCGTCGCCGAGGCTGCGAGATAGCCCCAGGCGAGTTGTTTCTTTTCAGTCAAACCAGACTTCCGATGGTTACATTGTTGATTGATGCGTCAGGGCTTCTGCAACTTCTGGAACAGGCCACGGAGCGTGTTCTGCAGGTCGCCGGGGAGTACCACCACCTTGGCGTTCGGCGACTCGGCCATCTTGCCGAGGCTGGCGATGTATTTTTCGCCCAGCAGGTAGAGCATCGGCAGTTCGTTTTCGCCGAAGGCGGCGGTCACCTTGGTGATGGCTTGTGACGAGGCGTCGGCCAGCATGATCTGCGCCTCGGCGTCGCGCTTGGCCGATTCGAGGCGTGCTTCCGCCGAAAGGATCATCGACTGCTTTTCGCCCTCGGCGCGGGTGACCATGGCTTTCCGCTCCCGTTCGGCGGCGGCCTGCAATTCCATGGCGCGTTGCATCGACTCGGACGGCTTGATGTCCTGGATTTCCACCGACTTGACCGTGAGCCCCCAGTCCAGTGCTTCGTCGGCAACGCCCGCCTTCAGCCGTGCCTTGATCATGTCGCGCTGGGAAAGGGCATGGTCGAGCTCCATTTCGCCGACGATCGAACGCAGTGTCGTCATGATCATGTTGCGAATGGCTTCGGAGTAGTCCTCCACGCCATACACGGCCTTGACCGGGTCGGTGACCTTGATGAAGGCGATGGCGTTGACCACGATCACCGCATTGTCGCGGGTGATCACTTCCTGCTCCTGCACGTCGAGGATGATGTCCTTGGTCGTCACCTTGTACGACACGGTATCGAAATAAGGGATGATGAAACGCAGACCCGGGAGCAGCGTGACGCGGTACTTGCCGAGGCGCTGGACGATCCACTCTTCGCCCTGCGGAATGATGCGCACGCCTTTCGCAATGGTGATTACCACGAAGAAAAGAAAGACGACGGACGTAACGGTTGTGCCGATCATTTTGCAGCCTCCACTTTGATGTAGTTGCCTTCCACGGTGACGATGCGCACGCGTTCGCCGGCCTTGATGTTTTCTTCCGCGTAACACTCCCAGGCGTCCGCGCCGAGAATCGGCTTCTGGAAGCGCACCTGGCCACGGGAATTCGGACAGAGATCGCTGACCAGTACGCCGACTTCTCCGGTTACGTTCGCCGCCGAGGTGCCGACAGCCGTCATGGTCCGCGGCCGGAGGTAGCGGAACCAGACGAGCACCAGCAGACTGGAAACGACAGCCCAGATCACGAGTTGCGAAGCAAACCCGAGATCCGGAGCGACGAGCAGCAGCAAGCCGATCATGATGGCGCCGATGCCGAACCAGATGATGAAGAAGGCGGGAATCGCCAGTTCGGCGATCGACAGGCACAACCCTAGGACCACCCAGTGCCACCACTCGATCATCATTCACGCTCCTTGGTCACAAGCGCCGAATTCTATAGCAATAAGTCATTCTGCAGCGCTCCGTATCCCCCGTTTTTCAGGGCTTCGGGCTAACATGGCGGCTTGCGCATTGTCGGAGATGCATCGTGTTACCCAGGGAAATGACGCCGCGGGCGATTGTCAGCCACCTCGATCAGTTCGTGATCGGTCAGGATGAAGCGAAGCGAACCCTTGCAGTTGCAGTCTATGCCCACTATCGGAAGATCACGGCGCTGAAGTCAGCGTCAGGCTCCATCGCCAAAAGCAACGTCCTGCTGATCGGCCCCTCCGGAACCGGCAAGACGCTGACCTGCGAAACGCTTGCCGGCCTGCTCTCCGTGCCGTTCGTGACGGCCGATGCCACCTCCCTGGCGCAAACCAAGTATGTCAACGAGGAAATCGAAGCGATATTGCAGCGTCTGGTCGACAAGGCGGGGGGAGACACGCAAAAAGCGGCACTCGGCATCGTCTTCATCGACGAAATCGACAAGCTCAAGTCATCCGGTGGCGAAAGCCGCGTCACTTCCGGCGAGAGCGTTCAGCATGCCTTGCTGAAGATCATGGAGGGGGCGCCGGTCAAGCTCGGCAGCGAAAAGTACCTCGATACCACCCATATCCTGTTCATCTGCGGCGGCGCGTTTGTCGGACTGGAAAAAATCATGTCGCGGACACACGGCTTTGGCTTCATTGCCACGTCTGATGGTGACAACAAGCGGATTCTCGAGCGACTCAACAACCGGGTGAAACCGACGGATCTTTTCGAGTTCGGATTGATCCCGGAATTCACCGGTCGACTGCCGATCGTGGCGCGCTTTGGCGAACTGAGCAAGGATCTGCTGGTGCGCATCATGAGCGAACCCAAGAATTCAATCGTCAGGCAGTTTCAGGAAGTCTTTCGCGCGGAAGGCGTCGAACTGACCCTCGCCCCCCGCGTCTTCGAGCAGATCGCCGAACTGGCCATCGAATACAAAACCGGAGCGCGCAGCCTGCGCGGCATCTTCGAGGAGTTGATGACCCCCATCCTCTATCTCGTTCCCGATACCCCTGAGATCAGCACAGTGGAGATACGATCGCTCTTTGAAGACCCCCGCTTTTTCAGGCGGGGTTCTTCAGCCTGAGGCGCGCTATTACGCCCTCGGTCTAGCGAAAAACGAGTACCGGAATCTTCGAGTGCGTCAGTACCTTGGTAGTCTCGCTCCCCAGCAATAGGCCAGCGATGCCGCGCCGGCCGTGCGAGGCCATGAAGATCAGGTCGCAACCGTGTGCGTTGGCCGCATCGATGATGGCCTGGTAGGGGCTGTCACTCAAAGCGCTCGCGGTCGTGCAGGGAACACCCGCGTCGCGGCACAACCCTTCGGCAAAGGCCAGGATCTTCTGCGCTTGCTCTTCCGCAGCTTTTTCGTACTGCTGCTGCAGCACCTTGTCGATCTGGATGCCTTCGACGTATTGCGGCATCGGCGCCTCGGGCTTGGCGTAAAAGGCAGTGATTTTCGCGCCGGCTTCCTTGGCAAACTCTACCGCCTTACGCAAGGCTTCCTGGGAAAGCGGTGATCCATCCGTTGGAAGCAGAATGCTCTTGAACATGGCGACTCCTTGATTTTCTGATTGCGTAACCGAACGACTACCTGACCGGTGCGTCTGGCTGGCGCGCCGGCGGTGAATCGTTCCCCCTTTTGCTCCTTCCGCTTCCGTTAGCCCGGCGTGCGATAGACGAGTACCGGAATCGTCGAGTGTGTCAGTACCTTCTGGGTTTCGCTTCCCAGCAACAGGCTGGCCAGTCCACGGCGTCCGTGCGACGCCATGAAGATCAGGTCGCATTCACTTTGCGTTGCGGCAGCGATGATCGCCTCGTAAGGAATGTCGCTGGTCGTCGAAAGCTTGTTGCATGGCACTCCCGCTTCCTTGCACAGTCCTTCCACGAAAGCGAGGATTTCCTGCGCCTGGCTTTCGGCCAGCTCGGCGAATTTTTCCGGGGAGGTGGTGTCGATCAACACGCCTTCGCCGTAATAAGTGACCGGAAACTCCGGCTTGGCGTAGAAGGCCGTGATTTGGGCGCCGGCTTCCTTGGCGAATGAAACCGCCCGACGTACCGTGTCCTGAGAGAATTCGGATCCATCGGTGGGGACGAGAATATGCTTGAACATGACGACTCCTATTCGTTGTTATAACTACGCTTTCACTATAGTTGCCGGAAATCGGAAAAAAAAGCTGGCGTGCAACCGTCTTTTGATGTCCGTCAAAGCGCCGGCGTAATCAAGCCTGGAAAATGCCAACGTGACTTTTCTGGAGCAGACCATGGATACCATCCGTGAGTTGTTGGGCAATCATCATCGCGAGTGCGATGAATCCTTTGCGGCCATCGAGCAAGCGATCAGTGCCGGTGACTGGGCGAACGCGTCAGCGCGCTTCGCGCTGTTCGAAAAGGCGATGCAGCAGCATTTCGACGTCGAAGAGACGATCCTTTTTCCGGCGTTTGAAGCGCGCACGGGCATGACCATGGGACCGACCGCCGTCATGCGCAGCGAGCATGCGCAGATCCGCGAGTTGATGAGCGCCGCCGCCGAAGCGATCGCGGCGCACGATGCCGAGGAGTACGACGGCTACGCCGAGACCATGCACATCATGACCCAGCAACACAACATGAAGGAGGAGAACGTCCTCTATCCGATGTGCGACCAGCATCTTTCCTCCGAGGCGTCAGCGCTCATCAGGCAGATGCGCGACGGAATTTCGGGCTAACCGACATGAGTGCAGCGAAGGCCGACCGGATCGTCGACGGGCGCGAGCTCGAACCGCCCGAGCCGTTCATCCTGACGATGGAGGCGCTGGACGCGATCTCGCCGGGCCAGACGGTCATGCTTGTGCTCGGGCGAGAACCGTTTCCGCTTTACCGAGCATTGCAGCTCAACGGCTATGCCTGGGAAACCACGCACAATGATGACGGCACGGTCGAAATCCTGATCCGGCACTGTTCGCATCCTTCGGAGTGACACGCCGATGCAGGCGCTGCTTTCCTATGACCAGTCGCCGCCGATCGCGGCGCCGTTCCGCTTCTTCCTCACCGCGCCGGTCTTCGGCGTTCTGGCCGGCCTGCTGCTGATCTGGAGCGGTCCGAACGCCTTTCTCTCTCGCTGGACGCCGGAGGCGCTGGCGCTGACGCATCTGATCACTGCCGGATTCATGCTCCAGGTGATGCTGGGGGCCTTGATCCAGGTGCTTCCGGTCGTCGCCGGAGCGAACATGGCGCGCCCGCTGCTCGTCGCATCGCTGGTGCATGCCGCGATCACGCTGGGCGGCCTCGTGCTGCCGCTGGCCTTCCTGTCGTTCCAGCCCGGGATGTTCATTTTCGCCACCGTGTGTTTCGTCGGCGGCGGCGTGCTGTTCGTCGGCGCCTCGGCGTGGGCGATGCGCGGCATTCCCGCGACGGGGCCGACCATCAACGGACTGAAGATTGCCGTCGCCGGGCTTGCGGTAACCGTGTCCATCGGCGCAGCCATGTCACTGGGGCTGGCCGGCTGGTTCAGCCTGCCGCTGGTGCAACTGGCCGACATCCATCTGGTGTGGGGATTTGTTGTGTGGGGTCTCGGATTGCTTGCGGCGGTGGCGTATGTGGTGGTGCCGATGTTCCAGATCACGCCGTCCTATCCTGGCGGGTTCGCGAAGCAGTTCGTTCCTGTCGCACTCGCGCTGGTCTGCCTATGGACGGTGCTCGGCAGCATCGAATTCGCAACAAGCACGTTCGCTGTCGGACTGGCGCTGGCGGTCGCCGCGGCCGCATTTGCCAGCCTGACCCTGATGCTTCAGAAACGCAGCAAGCGCGCCCGTTTCGACACGAATCAGCATTGCTGGCGCGTGGCGATGGCCAGCATCCTCGCCGTGATTGCACTCTGGGTGGCTTCCACCGTGCTTCCCGTCGTCGCCGAATGGCCCGGCTGGCCGGTCCTGTGCGGCGTTCTGCTGATGGTCGGCGGGTTTGTCTCGGTCATCACCGGCATGCTCTACAAGATCGTGCCGTTCCTGGCCTGGCTGCATCTGCAAAACAGAGGGCAGGGCGTGCTGCTGGCCCCGAACATGAAGAAAATCATCAACGAGCAGGCGATGCAGCGTCAAATGCTCTCGCATATTGCCGCCGGGGGGCTGCTCACTCTGGCGGTCTTCTGGCCCGACTGGGCGAGCCGGCCCGCAGGTGTGGCGGTCGTCGCCTCGCAGGCCTGGTTGCTGCGCAATCTGTGGTCCGGTGTCCGGGTGTTCCGCGAGCACAGCCGCAAGATCGAGATGAAACGGGCGATGCCATGATGTATCTGATGCTGCGTGACCTGCACATCACCTGCGTCGTGTTGAGCGGAATCGGCTTCTTCCTGCGTGGCGTCTGGCGCCTGACCGATTCGCCGCTGTATCTGCGGCGCTGGGCGAAGGTGCTGCCGCACTCGATCGACACCGTGCTGTTGTCGAGCGCCGTCGCACTGGCCATTCTCAGTCAGCAATATCCGCTTGAGCAACCGTGGCTGACCGCCAAGGTGACCGGCTTGCTGGCCTATATCGGCTTTGGCATGGCGGCCTTCCGTTTCAGCCGCGACAAGCGGACGCTGGCGTGTTTCTTCGTTCTGGCGCTTTGCGCCTACGGGTACATTGTGTCGGTGGCCCTCACGCGGCATCCTGCGGCCTGGCTCGCTGCGTAACGCCCGTCGGCGCTGTGCTACAGTGTCGCGCCGGTTGAGTGGCGCAGAGCAACGAACAAACGAACCTGCGCCAAGAGTCCCGGTCGAAGCGACACGATCACGGCACACACATCACATGGCGACCCTTTACGACCAGATTGTTTTCGATGAAGCGCTGATCCGCCGCTTCGACATCAACGGACCGCGCTATACCTCCTATCCGACGGCCGATCGCTTCGGTCCCGAGTTCGAGGCGGAGGCCTATCGCCGGCAACTCGAGCAGCGGCGCGAAAATCCGGAGAGTCGTCGCCCGTTTTCGCTGTACTTTCACCTGCCGTTCTGCACCACGATCTGCTACTACTGCGCCTGCAACAAGATCATCACCAAGGACCACGGGCGCTCGGCGAAGTACCTGAAGTATCTCGGCCGGGAGTTGGCGCTGCAGACGTCCTTCCTCGATCCGCAGGACAACGCCGTCGAACAGCTGCACTGGGGCGGCGGGACGCCGACCTTTCTCTCGCACGACGAGATGCGTCAGCTGATGGCGATGACGCGGCGCCATTTCCGGCTGCTCGACGGCGGCGAATACTCGATCGAGGTCGATCCCCGGAAAGTGGATCGCGCCACGGTCGATCTGCTCGCCGAACTCGGTTTCAACCGCATGAGCCTCGGCGTGCAGGACTTCGACGAGCGCGTGCAGCAGGCGGTCAACCGCATCCAGAGCGAGGAGGAAACCTTCGCCGTGATCGACGCCGCGCGCGCCAACGGCTTCAAGTCGATCAGCATCGACCTGATCTACGGGCTGCCGAGGCAGTCGGTCGCGGGTTTCGACCGGACGCTGGACCGCGTGCTGTCCGTGAGTCCCGACCGGCTGTCGATCTACAACTATGCGCACCTGCCGACGCTGTTCAAACCGCAACGGCGGATTCTCGATGCTGACCTTCCCGCGCCGGAGGCGCGCCTGGAAATACTCTCGCTGGCCATCGACAAGCTGACCGACGCCGGTTACGTGTTCATCGGCATGGACCACTTCGCCAAGCCCGACGACGAACTGGCGGTTGCCCAGCGGGCTGGCCGTCTACACCGGAATTTCCAGGGCTATTCGACGCATTCGGACTGCGACATGCTGTCGTTCGGCATCACCTCGATCGGCAAGGTCGGCGCCAGCTACAGCCAGAACGTGAAGACGCTGGACGAGTACTACGACCGACTCGACAACGGGATCCTGCCGGTGTTTCGCGGTATCACGCTGACAGCGGACGACGAACTGCGACGGGCGATCATCCAGTCGATGATGTGCCACTTCGAACTGCCGTTCGAGAAATTCGAAGCGGCGTGCGGCAACGCGTTTGCGACGTATTTCGCCGCGGAACTGGCCGATCTGGCCGAGATGGAAGCGGCGGGCCTGCTGCGTGTCGAGCCGGGCCGCATTGTCGTGCTGCCGCCGGGGCGCATGCTGGTGCGCGCCATTTCGATGGTTTTCGACGCGCGTCTGCGCGCCAACCGGACACAGAATCGCTACTCGAAGGTGATCTGAACTACCGGCCTTCCGCCGAGACCACGCAATTCCGCCCGGCCCGCTTGGCTTCGTACATCGCCATGTCGGCGCGGCTGAAGGCCGTTTCGTAGCTGTCTTCCGGCCGCAGCAGGGCGACGCCGAAGCTGGCCGTGACGTGCAAGCCGGACGGCTCGAGATCTTCGACGCTTGCGCGCAGTTTCTCCGCCAGACTCGTGCCGGCGAATTCATCGGCGTCCGGCAGCACGACCATGAACTCCTCGCCGCCCATGCGGGCAACGACGCCTTGCTCGCCGACGCTGTCGAGAAGTGCCGTGGCGACGGCTACCAGTACGGAATCACCGATGGCGTGTCCGTGCGTATCGTTGATTCGCTTGAAATGGTCGATGTCGAGAACGATCAGGCTCAACGCCCGGCGCGATGCTTTTGCTTCGTGGATAAGGGTTTGCGCCCGCTCGGTGATGAAATGACGGTTATAAACCGAGGTCAGGCGGTCGCGCATGGCCATCTCGTAGAGCGCCTTGTGCTGTTCTTCCAGATAATCGAGCGCCTGGCGTAGTTGCACGAGGTTGCCCACGCGAACGCGGAATTCCTCGGGGACGACCGGTTTCGGCACGAAATCGTTGGCGCCTGAACGGAGCATTTCGATACGCCGGGCCGCATCGTCAAAGCTGGAGATCGCCAGGATCGGCACTTTTCCGGCGCGCCCGGGCAAGGCGCGGATCTGGCGGATGACGTTCAAGCCGGTCATCGTGCCTTCGAGCATGTAGTCGACCAGCACGATGTCGAAACTGCGCCGGGACGCTTGTGCAAGCGCGTCTTCGCCGCTTGCCGAGCGGGAAATGCTCAAGCCCAGATCCTGCAATAGCCGTTCAAGGTGAGCCGCCTGGGAGACGCTGTCTTCGATCAGCAGAGCCGTTCCCCCAAGTTTTGCCGTGGTTTTGCTGGCCCAGCGGTTGACATAGTCTTCGAAGACGGCCGGTTCGTTCTTGGAGAAGCACTCCGTAATGCCGAGGTTGAGCGCTGCCGTGCTTATCGCTTCCTGAGAACTGGTCAGCATGACCGAAGGATGTCTCCCGATCAGACCGCGTGCTTTCGCCTGCGAGTAGAAATCGAGTCCGGTCATGTCGCTCAACTGCATCGAAAAACACAGGAAATCGACCGGACCGATTTCAAGTTGCGCCAGCGCTTCTTTCGCCGTTTCCACGCCAACGGAGTGGATGTTGTTCTTCGAAAACAACGATGTGAAGACGTTCCGGATCATGCGTGAGGGCTCGACGATCAGTGCTTTCATTGGTGTCATCCCGGATGAATTCGTTGGCCATTATGCGTTATGGAAACAGTGGCGGCTAGTTTGGGCGCAGCAATGAGAAGCAATGGCGCTTCAGTCGGGTAAACTCTGCGATTTATCCGGTGTGTGACGCAATGCCCGAGAACTCGTTTATCGCCCTGTTCCTCGTCGGCCTGTTGGGCGGGACGCATTGCATCGGCATGTGCGGCGGCATCGTCAGCGCCTTGTCGCTGGGCAGCGGGCGCCGTCCCGCGTTGCATCTTGCGTACAACGCCGGGCGAATCCTCAGTTATGCCTGCGCAGGCGGCATCGCCGGCGCCATAGGCGAGGCCGGTGTCGCGCTCTCGGGATCGCTTCCCCTGCGCATCGTGCTGTTCGCCTTGGCCAACCTCATGTTGATCGCGCTCGGCTTCTATCTGATGGGTGCGACGCGGACGCTGGCCTTCACCGAGCGGTTCGGGAACCCGCTGTGGCGGCGCATCCAGCCGTTTACCCGGCGTTTCCTGCCGGCGCGAACGATGTTGCAAGCCTTTCCGCTTGGCCTGCTCTGGGGCTGGCTGCCGTGCGGTCTGGTATATAGCGCGCTCGTCACGGCGCTGACCAGCGGCTCGGCCTGGCGCGGCGCGGCGCTGATGCTGGCCTTTGGCGCCGGAACGCTGCCCACCTTGCTGCTCGCCGGATTGCTCGCGACCCGGCTGAACGAAGTGCTCTCTCGTCCTGTCGTACGTGCAGTGGCTGGTCTGGTCGTGCTCTCCTTCGGTCTCTGGGGAATCTACGGCGTCGTGCGTACTGTTCTCCCTCATTGATATCCTCCTCTCCATGCAAACCCCTGATTCTTCCCTTCGGCTTGATCTTCCTGTCAGCGGCATGACCTGCGCGGCATGTGCCGCACGCATCGAAAAAGTGCTCAACCGCCTCCCCGGCGTCACTGCCAGCGTCAATCTGGCCTCCGAACGCGCCAGCGTCGATCTGGCGTCTTCCGAGACGACGCCGCAGCAGGTCGTCGCCACGATCGAGAAGGCAGGCTTCAGCGTGCCGCAGCAATCGCTCGAACTCGGCATCGAAGGCATGACCTGCGCGGCTTGCGCCACCCGTCTTGAGAAAGTGCTGAACCGAATCGACGGAGTCGAAGCCGCAGTCAACCTCGCCTCCGAGCGGGCGCGTGTCCGTTTTCAGCCCGGCGTCGTGACGACCGGACAGCTGCTGGAAGCCATTGCCAAAGCCGGATTCTCAGGTCGTCTTTCCGACGACAACTCGCGCGAGGAGGAAAAGACACGCAAGCTGGCGGCTTACCGCAGTGAATTGCAGCGCTTCTGGATTGCCGCCGCGCTGACCCTGCCTCTCGTCGCGCAAATGGTCACGATGTTCAACGCCGAGGCGCTGGCAGGACAGCACCACGACCTCCTGCCACGCTGGCTGCAGTTGATCCTGGCGACCCCGGTGCAGTTCTGGATCGGCTGGCGTTTTTACGACGGCGGCTGGAAGGCGCTGCGCGGCGGCGGCGCGAACATGGACGTGCTGGTCGCCCTCGGCACCAGTGCCGCCTATCTGTTCAGTCTGGTGGTGACACTCGGCGGACTGCACGACCTGCCGGTGTATTTCGAGGCCTCGGCAGCGGTAATCACGCTGGTGCTGCTCGGCAAGCTCCTCGAAGCCCGCGCCAAGGCACGCACCACGGCGGCGATCGAGGCGCTGGTGCGGCTGCAGCCGAAAACCGCGCGGGTCGAGCGCGACGGCCAACTGGTGGAAATCGACGCGGCGCTGCTGATGCCGGGCGACGTGTTCATCGTCCGCCCCGGCGAAAGCGTGCCGGTGGATGGCGAAGTGCTCGATGGTGCGTCGAACGTCAACGAGGCGATGCTGACCGGCGAAAGCATGCCGGTGGCCAAGCATCCGGGCGACAAGGTCTTTGCTGCGACGGCCAACAGTGAAGGGATGCTGCGCTGCAAGGCCACCGGCGTCGGCGAGCATACGTTGCTTGCCGGGATCATCCGGCTGGTTGCCGAGGCACAGGGGTCGAAGGCGCCGGTACAGCGTCTGGCGGACAGGATTTCGGCCGTGTTCGTGCCGGTCGTGTGTGTTATTGCCTTGGCCACGTTCGCCGGATGGTGGCTTTACGGCGGCGCGTTCAACGAGGCGCTGATCAACGCCGTGGCCGTGCTGGTGATTGCCTGCCCGTGTGCGCTCGGGTTGGCGACGCCCACGGCGATCATGGTCGGCACAGGGCAGGGCGCACGCGCCGGCATCCTGGTGAAGAATGCCGAGGCGCTCGAACGTGCCGAGAAGACGCGCATCCTGGCCGTGGACAAGACCGGCACGCTGACACGCGGCGAACCCGAAGTGACCGACATCGTTCCGCTCGGGGCCACGCAAGAGGAAGGCCTCAGGCTCGCCGCCGCGCTCGAGCAGGGGTCGGAACACCCGCTGGCGCGTGCCGTTCTGAAGCGAGCGCAATTGGCAGGGCTTAGCTTGCCGCTCGTCAGTGGCTTCAAGGCGACGCCGGGGGCCGGGGTCGAGGCGATGGTCGAGGGTCGGTCGCTGCGGCTCGGCGCACCGGACTGGTTCCCGGAAAGTCCGTTGCCGCAGGCGCAACTGGCGGCCTTGCAAGGCGAGGGCAAGACCGTCGTCGTGCTGGCCGAAGGCGCAATACCACTGGCGCTGCTGGCGATTGCCGATCCGTTGCGCGAGACCTCGCCGGATGCCGTGGCCCGGTTGCAGGCGCTTGGCGTGAGGGTCGTCATGCTCACCGGCGACAATCCGGTAACGGCGGCGGCGATCGCCCGACGCGCCGGCATCACGGATTTCCGCGCCAGCATCTCGCCAGCCGGCAAGGCCGACGCGGTCAATGCGCTGAAGACGGATAGCGCCGTCGTCGCGATGGTCGGCGACGGCATCAACGATGCGCCGGCGCTGGCCGCTGCCGACGTCAGCTTCGCCATGGGCGCTGGCTCCGATGCCGCCATCGAGGTGGCCGACATCACGCTGGTGCGCGGCGACCTGCACGGCGTGGCCGACGCGATCCGCCTGTCGCGGGCGACGCTGGGTAAAATCCGCCAGAACCTGTTCTGGGCATTCATCTACAATCTGCTCGGCATCCCGCTGGCGGCGTTCGGCCTGCTGAACCCCGTCGTGGCCGGCGCGGCAATGGCGATGAGTTCGGTGTCGGTTGTGTCGAATTCGCTGCTGCTCAAGCGCTGGAAAGCGCAATCAACCGTTCAATGATCTTTGGAGAAGGAATATGAAGCGTTTAGTGGTCGGTGTCGCCGGCATGAGTTGCCAGGGCTGTGTAAACAACGTGACGAGCGTCTTGCAGGCACTGCCCGGCGTGTCCGAAGTAAAAGTGTCGCTGGAGGATGCCAAGGCGGAGATCGCCTACGATCCGGAGGTCGCCAAGCCGACGCAGTTCAAGGCAGCGATCGAGGATGCCGGTTTCGACGTGGTGTGCGACGGCGACTGTTCCGCCGCCTGTTCCTGACCCCTGAAAAGCAGAAAGGCAGCCGAGGCTGCCTTTCCTTTGTGCTGCTGCGCCCTGTCAGACTTATTTCACGCGGGCGCGATATTCGTCGGTACGGGTATCAATTTCGATCTTGTCGCCGATTTCAACGAAGGCCGGAACCGGCAGTTCAAAGCCGGTGGTGATGCGCGCCGGCTTCATGACCTTGCCGGAGGTGTCGCCCTTGACGGCCGGTTCGGTGTAAACGACTTCGCGAACGAGCATGGTCGGCAGTTCGACCGAGATTGCCTTGCCGTCGTAGAACACGACTTCGCAGGGCATGGCGTCCTGGAGGTACTTCAGGGCGTCTTCCATGTACTCGGCTTCAATCTCGTACTGGTTGTAGTCGGTATCCATGAAGACGTACATCGGATCGGCGAAGTACGAGTAGGTGACTTCCTTGCGATCGAGCTGGACGGTTTCGAACTTGTCGTCGGCGCGATAGACGGTTTCCGTCCCGGTGCCGGTGAGCAGGTTCTTCATCTTCATCTTGACGACCGACGCGTTGCGGCCGGACTTGCTGAATTCAGCCTTGAGGACAACCATCGGATCGTTGCCGACCATGAATACGTTGCCGGCGCGGAGTTCTTGAGCAGTTTTCATAGGAGAGAGGGGTTCCGGTTGTGGCGGTAAAAATTTTAGCCGCGCATTATAGCCTGGATCGGAAAAATTGCACTAGTTTCGAACACAAATCCTGCTGTTTTATCAGTTCTTTTTGCCATTCCAGGGCGTGCCGCTGCAACTCGGCCAAGTGACCCAGGCAGGTCTCCCAAAGGGCTGCGGTCATCGTTCCGCTCCCGTTCCAGGCCTGGAAAAACTGGTGCAGAGGAATTGTTGCGGTTTCCGGCAGGCCGGCGCAGTAACGATCGAGAAAGGCATCGAGCTTGACGTGGTGCGTGTCTTCGTCCTGCGGGTAGATGTGCCAGATCATTGGTTTGGCGGCCCATTGCGCGCGCACGAAGGAGTCCTCGCCGCGGACGAAGTTGAGGTCGCAAGCCCAGAGCAATTGGTCGTAATCGGTTTGCGGAACGAACGGGATGATGTGCAGAGTCAAATGCCCCTTGCAAACGGTGTCGCCCACACTCACGCTTCGTCCGGAAAAACGCTCAAGATCACCGTGGTTCCGGGTTGGCGAGGCGAGGCAGGTGATTGGCCGTGATCCCGTTGCCCAGGCTTCCAGAAGCGGCAGCAGCGCCGGATTCTCGTAGCTGAACAGCGAAATGTAGAGCACCCCGTCGTTAGGAGGGGTCTGATTCATTGAAGATTCGTCATTCCGGCGAAGGCCGGAATCCAGAAAATTCAACGCGCTGGACCTCGGCCTTCGCCGGGGTGACGAGTATTTCAGTGTTTCCTGAAGAAAACGGCTTTTCGCTGCGGGATCGTTGATGAATTCGACGCGGCGTTGTTCAAGATCGCTTTCACGCAATAAGCCGCCGGTCTTTTCCGAAAATCCCGGGAAGAAGAAATACTTGGTCAGCGGCAGGCGCGGATGCGGTGACGGCAGGGCATGGCAGCCTTCGACCCAGGCTTCGGCCGAGAGGTAGTCAAGATTGATCCACGCCGGTTTCGGCGTACGCGCGGCCATTGCTTCTTCGAAGCGCTCGGGAAGGCGGCAGGCGAAAGCCTCGATCACCTGATCATGAGGAACCACTTCCGCAAAGTCGCCGGCCCACCGCCGGATCTCAACACCGGCCACTGTTTGCGCGGCAGCGTCACTACTGATTTCCGGGCACAGCGGCTGGAAAGATGCCAGATCATCCACCCACAGGCGAACCGCGAAACCATGCTCGGATGCGAGTTGCCTTGCCAGGCGCCAGCAAACGCCGATGTCACCGAAATTGTCGATGACGTTGCAGAAGATGTCGCAGGAAAGGTGGGGGCTGGAGTCCATGGGGGGCGTGTTACCGCGTGTTACCATTGGCGCCACATCGTACCGCCTCCCGTTCATGGACGAAACCTTCGACTCCAAAGCACTCCTCGCGACGCTGACAGAACTGCCCGGGGTGTATCGGATGATCGACGCGCAGGGCAAGGTACTCTACGTCGGCAAGGCGAAAAATCTCAAGAAGCGCGTCTCCTCCTATTTTCGCGACAATCACCCGAGTCCGCGCATCGCCCTGATGGTGACGCAGATCGCCAAGGTTGAGACGACCGTCACGCGCTCCGAGGCGGAAGCGCTGCTGCTTGAAAACAACCTGATCAAGAGCCTGTCGCCGCGCTACAACATTCTCTTCCGCGACGACAAATCCTACCCGTACATCGTCCTCAGCCACGATCGTTACCCGCGACTGGCGTTTTACCGCGGCGCAACCGACCGCAATGCCGATTATTTCGGGCCGTATCCGTCATCGACGGCAGTCCGCGACAGCGTCAACCTGCTGCAGCGGATGTTCCGCCTGCGCACCTGCGAAAACTCGGTGTTCAGCAATCGCTCGCGCCCGTGTCTGCTGTATCAGATCAAGCGCTGCTCCGGCCCTTGCGTCGATTTGATCGCACCGGAGGACTACGCACACGACATCCGGATGGCGTCGATGTTCCTGCAGGGGCGCCAGCAGGAAATCATCGATCAATTGAGCGAGGCAATGGATCAGGCGGCGCAGAGCCTGGCGTTTGAACAGGCGGCGATGTACCGTGACCAGATCCAGTCACTGCGGCGCGTGCAGGACCGGCAATACGTGGAAAGCACGCGCGGCGAGGATGTTGACGTGGTCGTGGCGGTGGAAGAGGGCGGCATGCTCTGCGTCAATCTGGCCATGGTGCGCGGCGGCCGGCATCTCGGCGACAAGCCGCAGTTCCCGAGCAACGCCGGCGACAGTACCACCGCCGAGGTGCTGGTGGTCTTCCTCTGCCAGCATTACCTGACGCACCCGATTCCGGCGCGAGTGTTCGTCAATCTCGCCGGACTGGACGGCGAGGTGTCGGAAACACTGGCCGAACTGGCCGGGCGGCCGGTGCCGGTGATCGAACCCCGTCTGACGATGCACAAGGTCTGGGTCGACATGGCCGAGCAGAACGGGAAACTGGCCATCGTTGCCCGGCGCAGCCAGATCGCCCGCCAGGAAACCCGTGTCGAAGCCCTGCAGGCCCTGCTGCAGCTCGAAAGCGACGACGCACAGGAGTTTCGCGCCGAATGTTTCGACATCAGCCATACGCAGGGCGAATCGACCGTGGCCTCGTGTGTCGTGTATCAAGGCAACGGGATGCGCAAGTCCGAATACCGCCGCTTCAACATCCGCGACGTTCAGGCCGGCGACGATTACGCGGCGATGCGCCAGGCCGTGCAACGGCGCTACGAGAAAGTCAGCAGCGGCGAGAGTCTGGCCCCCTCGCTGATCCTCATCGACGGCGGCAAGGGGCAGGTCGGCGCTGCCGCGTCGGCGCTGGAGGAACTGGGGCTCTCACACCTGCCGATGCTCGGTGTCGCCAAAGGCGAAGGACGCAAGCCCGGACTGGAAACTTTGATCTTCCCGGACGGTCGCGAACCGGTACAATTGCCGGCGGAACATCCTGCATTGCACTTGATCCAGGAAATCCGCGACGAAGCCCATCGTTTCGCCATCTCGGGGCACCGGATGCAGCGTGGAAAAACCCGGAAAACCTCGCGACTCGACGACATCGACGGCATCGGCCCGAAGCGGCGCAAGGCGCTCATTGCCCGGTTCGGCGGATTACAGGGGATTGTCGGTGCAGGAATCGACCAGTTAAGCGCCGTTCCAGGCATCAGCCGGGAACTGGCAGAGAAAATCTACGCGGCTTTGCACTGATGCCAATCAACATTCCCATCCTGTTAACCTGGCTGCGAATCATCCTGATTCCGGCCCTCGTCGGCCTTTACTATCTGCCGGATACCTGGAGCGTCCCGGGTGGCCGCGACCTCGTGGCTACCGTCGTCTTCGTAGTCGCCGCGTGGACCGACTGGCTCGACGGCTATCTCGCCCGGCTCTGGAAGGAAACGTCGGCCTTCGGTGCGTTCCTCGATCCGGTGGCGGACAAGCTGATGGTCGCGGCGGCGCTGATCATCCTCGTCTATCTCGACCGCGTCGGCGCACTGATCGCAGTCGTCATCATCGGTCGGGAAATCACGATTTCAGCTTTGCGCGAATGGATGGCACAGATCGGCGCGCACAAGAGCGTGGCCGTTTCGATGATCGGGAAGGTCAAGACGGCCGCCCAGATGAGCGCCATTCCGCTGCTGTTGTACTACGAGCCGATCATGGGGTTCAACGTTCACCTTGCCGGGACCGTGCTGATCTACGTTGCCGCTGTCTTGACACTCTGGTCGATGGTTTTCTACATGCGCATGGCGTGGCCGTACCTCGTGGCACAGGATGGGAAAGTGCCGGTCGACTCGGCTGCAAGCCATAAAAATGAAGCAAAACGTTGACACGCCGCGCGCAAACTATATAATGCGCACTCGCTTTTGCGGCAGTAGCTCAGTTGGTAGAGCGCAACCTTGCCAAGGTTGAGGTCGAGAGTTCGAGACTCTTCTGTAGACAACTTTGTTCAAGAAAAGCCTGTTGGCTTTTTTTGTTTGTAGCAAGTCATCGAAAGATGATATGGCGCGATAGCAAAGCGGTTATGCACCGGATTGCAAATCCGTGTAGGTCGGTTCGACTCCGGCTCGCGCCTCCAGAAGTTTTGCGGCAGTAGCTCAGTTGGTAGAGCGCAACCTTGCCAAGGTTGAGGTCGAGAGTTCGAGACTCTTCTGCCGCTCCAGCACAAAACGGGATAAAGCATCGTGCTTTATCCCGTTTTCGTTTCTCGGTCCCCACGCCGATTTCCCGACCCCGAACCGTGCCCTCTGCCCGCCTTTCGGGCCAACCGCCGTGTCATTCAACGGTAACAATAGAACGATATAAACCGTTTATTTTTCGTCCCTGCGGGAACGATGGTAACCGCGGAAGGCAATGGTTTGTCCAAGAGGCGGCGCGGCAAAACTCCGCAACGCACTCTTTCTCCACGAAAGGCAAAAATGACCGAGCGCATTTACAACGTGTTGTTTCTCTGTACCGGCAATTCGGCCCGCAGCATTCTGGCGGAGTCCATCCTCAATTCTCCTCTGGTCGGCAAGGGGCGATTCCATGCCTACAGTGCTGGCAGCCATCCTTCCGGCAAGGTGAATCCGTTTGCTCTTGAGTTCCTGAAGCAAAACGCTTTTCCGACAGATGACCTGCGCAGCAAGAGCTGGGATGAGTTCGCCCAGCCCGGCGCGCCACAGCTCGATTTCGTCTTCACCGTTTGCGACAACGCCGCCGGGGAAACCTGCCCGGTATGGCCGGGCCAGCCGATGACTGCGCATTGGGGCATCCCCGATCCGGCTGCCGCTGAGGGGGCCGACGAGGACAAGCGCAAGGCCATGTCCCAGGCCTTCACGCTATTGAGCCGACGGATTTCGCTCTTCGCTAGCCTTTCCATCACAAAGCTCGACAACGTCGCCCTCAAGCAGGAACTCGACGGCATCGGCAAGCTATCGGAACGTGGCGAATAGCACCGACGAATTCCCCGGATCTCGTGGCGGACGATAGCGCCCCGGCGGCCACGGCCGGCGAGGGCGACACTCGCCGGGGTATACTATCGGCCCGCAAGCATTCCGCTTTCATCTTTCGATCGAAGGAAGTGCCATGGCCGCAGTTAGAAAAACGCCCGCCCGACCCACCGATTCCCCGTTTAACCTCTCCGTTCCTTTCGCCCCGAAAACCACCCGGTCGCGTGCGCCAAGCAAGCAGGCCGCCGCGAAGCCTGCCGAGGCGGTGGAGGCTACAGAAGCTGCCTCGCCCGTGACGGCGGCACCGGCGCCAGCGAAACCGGTTTCACCGATTGTTCCACCCGCTGCCGTCGAGCAGGCAAAGCCGAGACGCCGCAGGCTAGCCAAGGCATTCGATCGGCCGCTGGACAAGGTGTTGCGGAAGAAGTCCGAGGAGGTCGTGGCGACACTTTCCCAAGCCCCGAAAGCCACAGTACGCGACGGCTTCACCTTCCCGACGGCCGAGCATGACCGCCTCGTCGAACTCAAAAAGCAACTCGCGATGCAGGGCATCGATGTCAAGAAAAGCGACCTGATCCGCGTAGGCCTGATTCTGGCGCTGTCGCTTCCGCAGACGAAGCTGAAGGCTGTTCTGGCCAAGCTGCCGCCGGTGAAATAGTCCTCGGCCTGCGCATCGTCACGGTGCGCAGGCGATTTGCCTTACTGCATCACACCGCGAAGTTTTCCCTTCAGGGCCGCACACTCGCTACGCAATGACCGCAGTTCGGCATGGGTTGAGTCGAGTTCACGACGCAGAGCGGCTTCCAGCAGCGAATTTTCTTCGAGCAGGCGCTCGTTGTCTTCGTCCAGTTTTGCGCTTTCTCTGGAGGCAACGACGGAAGCCCAGCGGAAGCCGACAAGGCCGATGGCCAGCCAAGCAGCTGTGATGACGATCAGGGTTTCGTAGTTCATGAGTCAGCCCCTTCCGGTGGAGATGTTTGCGGAAAAGATAAATGCCCGCGATTACAGAAATATTACGCAGCGATTACGTAACGTCGGCCTGGCGTTGCGGCATCAGGTGTTGAGTTGATTCTTCGGCTCCGACAACTAGAATGTGGTGGGGAAAACATGGCGCGTTCGACCAACAAAAAGCCCGTGCAAACGGATCGCCTCGCGTCAACGCCCTCAGTTTACGGAGGTGCTTTCATGCTTGATTACACTGAAGTTGCACAAGAAGCGGCCGGTTGGGCGCGTGACACGACCCTTTCCGGCGGGCAGCGCCGGGTTGCAGGGCAACTCGCCGATCTGGCGGAGATCCTCACGATCGAGGGCTACGGTTGCCCGAGCGAGCATGCGGCGGCAGAGTTCATGTATCGCTACCTGCGCAGCGCCTCCGAATCGGAGCAGGCCACGTCGCTTCCATTGTTTCAGGTCGTCCGGGAGCGTCGCATCACGCCGCGCTACATGGTCATAACCAACAGGTAACCCGCTCTCAGCGAGGAGTACAGCAGTGGCCGTCGAAGTCGAACTCAAGTTACGTGTAGCGCCGGCACTGGCCCGTCGCCTGTCGGGTCATCCGGCACTGGCAGCTATCGAACCGCAGAAATACCGACTCCTCAATACCTACTACGACACTCCGGACTTCGCCCTGCGCAAGCGGCGCATCGCCCTGCGGATCCGGCGCAAGGGGAGGGCGATCTGGCTGATGACGGTGAAGGTCGACGATGCCGGGGCCGGCGGTCTCGCTCGGCGCCTGGAATGGGAAGTGCCGACGCAGCCGGGCGTGTTCGATTTCAGCGTCGTGACGGATGAGGCGCTGCGTGATTTCCTGAATGCCAAGCTTCCTTTCCTGCGCCCGGCGTTTTCGACCGAATTCACGCGCACCGCGTGGACACTGCGCCGCGGTGACGCGCTCATCGAGCTGGCGCTCGACCGCGGCAAGATCATCGCGCCCGGTGCGGACGAGACCATCCCGGCCGCGAGTGAGCCGATCTGCGAAGTCGAGCTCGAACTGCTGGAAGGCGGATCGTCCGATGCGCTGTTCGATCTGGCGATCGAACTGGCGTGTGATCTGCACCTGCATCCACTGGTCATCAGCAAGGCCGAGCGCGGGTACAACCTGTCCGACACATCTCTTGTACGGCCGGTGAAGGGATTTTCTTCGCCCGTCACCGGAAAAATGTCACCCGTCGACGCGTTCCGAGCGATTGCGCTGTGCTGCCTCGGGCAACTGCAGCGCAACGAAGCGGGCGCCGTGCATGGAAGCGATCCGGAGTATGTTCACCAGGCCCGCGTGGCGATCCGCCGTCTGCGTTCCGCCTTCCGTCTCTTTGCCCCGGTACTCGGCGCGGATTTCATCGCCGTCTATTCGCCGCGCTGGCGGGAAGTGGCGACGGCGCTGGGAGGCGCCCGAGACTGGGACGTCTTCCTGAGCGAGACGATGCCGCCGCTGGAAGAAGTTTTCGACGGGCACGCCGGGCTGGCGCAGCTGCGTTGTTACGGCGAGGCCGCCCGGGACCGGGCGCAGTCCGCGGCCCGCGCGGCGTTGACCCGGGAAGAGTACAGCCGGCTGTTGCTGGCGTTCGGCGCGGCGCTGTTCCGGGTCGAACCACCGACCATCGAGGGCGAGGCATCGCAGCGTAAGCTGCGCAAGTTCGTGCAAACGAGCCTGCAAAAACGTGCGGCAACGATAGAAAAATTGATGAACGTCGACGTAAAGATGGATGCCGAACATCGCCACCTGCTGCGCATCGCGTTCAAGAAACTGCGTTATGCCATCGAGTTCTTCGCGCCGCTCCTGCCGAAGAAATCCCTTGCCGCCTATCAGGGCTCGCTCACGACGATCCAGGATCTGCTCGGCGTGCTCAACGATCAGGCGACAGCACTGCGCCTGATGCGGCAGACGTACAAGGACAGCACGCCGGATCCGCTCATCTACGGCTGGATTGCCGGCCGCAGCCAATTGTTGATTACCGAACTCGACGCTGAACTCGGCCGCGTGACCGCACAGAAAAAGCCCTGGCGCAAGAAGTAGGTCCGGAAAAAGCCTCGGGCAGTACTCGAGGTAATCGCCACGTAATCGGCGTGTCACAACAATGCCCGATGCTGCTTGCGTGTCAATTTTTGGATACGGATCATGCGCTTCGATCAACATCGCCGAGCACTGCTGCTCGCCGTCAGTCTCGCGCCGATGCTCTCCGCCTGCGTGCCGGCCATCGTTGCGAGCGGCGCAGCCGCGACCCTGATCAGCGCCCACGATCGCCGTTCGACGGGTATCCAGGCTGACGACGAGATATCGGAATGGAAGGGCGGCAACCGCTTGCCGGCGAAGCACCGCGAGACGTCGCACGTCAATTTCACCGCGTTCAACCGCCGCCTGCTGATTACTGGCGAGGTTCCCGACGAGGCTGCGCGTCAGGCGATCGGTGCCATGGCGGAGAAGATCGAGGGAATCCGCCGGGTGCATAACGAACTGCTGATTGCGCCGCCGACGTCATTCAGTTCTCGCGCCAACGACGCGCTCATTTCGTCGAAATTCAAGGCCCGCGTACTCGACTCGAACCAGCTGTCGGCCAACCACGTCAAGCCGCTGACTGAAAACGGCACGCTGTTCCTGATGGGGCTGGTCAGCGAAGGTGAAGCCCGGGTCGCTGTCGACATCGCACGGACCACGGTAGGAGTGCGTAAAGTGGTGAATCTTTTCGAGGTTCTGCCGGACGAGGAAGTCCGCAGGATCGACGAGGGAGTACAGGGAGAACGCCGCCCGGCGCCGGCTGACAACAGCACAAATTTAACATCGCAGTAACATTGGCCTCATAGACTTGGCCATTTGGCTTCGAAGATAAGCATCAAAAATGCGATGAATCCCGAACCGCGGCTCACCGCCGAGCACAAGACTCTGCCGAGGTTGATGCAACTGATGTTGTCCAGCCAGAACGGTGGTGCCGAAACCTTCTTCGAAAAGCTCACACTGGCCCTGGCCGATGCGGGCGTCCCCCAGTGCGTGGTGATCGAGCCGGACCCACGACGTGAGGCGCTGTTCGCCGGACACCCCGATATCGAAGTGAAGTTGTTGCGTTTCCGCGGCCTGCGCGAGCCTCTGGGAAGGCTACGGCTGCATCTGCTGATGCGCCGCTGGCGGCCGGATGCCATGCTGACCTGGATGAGCCGCGCGATCAAGCGCGCTCCCGCCGGATACTGCCCGCTGATCGCTCGCCTTGGTGGCTACTGCCGTGTGGATCGCTACCGCAAGAGCGACCTGCTGATCGGCAACACCCCGGATATCGTGCACTACCTGGACGGCCCTGGCTGGCTGATCGATCACGAACGCAACGGACTCCTGGTACCGCTCGACGACAGCGCCGCGTTGGCCAAAGCAATCAATCTTTGGCACAAGACTCTGCGCTGGGAGAACGCCTGATCGCAGAGGGTTACGGTACCTACCAGGAAAAATTCTCACGTGAAGCGATCACCCAAGCCTGCATTGCCATGCTCAGAGACGTGATCTCTCAATACACGTACCGGCAAGGCAGAAACGCCATCATTGATCCGCCGGGATGACGACTTCAGCCGCTTGCTAAGCGCCGACCGAATGGCCGAAGAGCCGCGGCAGGCCGTTGGCCAGCAACGGAAAAGCCGAGATGGTCAGGGCGCCGAGCAGCATTGCCAGCACCGCTGGCAGGACTGAAACCGCAACCTCGCGAATCGACTTGCCGAACATTGCCGCCGCGAAATAGATGTTCAAGCCTGCCGGCGGGCAGAGAAAGCCCATTTCGATGTTGGCCAGGAAGATGATGCCGAAATGCACCGGGTCGATGCCGTAGCTGATGGCCACCGGCAGCAGCAGGGGCACCAGCACGATGATCGCCGCGTAGATTTCCATCAAGGCCCCGGCGAGAAGCAGGAACAGGTTGAGCGCGATCAGGAAGGACAGCTTGTTCGGCAGCACCGATTGCACTCCGTCGATGGCCGCATCCGGAATGCCGGCATCGACCAGGTAGTTGGTCAATCCAAGTGCCATGCCGAGAATCACTATGATGCCGCCGATGACCACGGCGCATTCGACCAGCGCGCGGCGAAACCCCGGCCAGTCGAGTTCGCGGTGCGCCAGCGCCTGGGTGAGGAGCGCGTAGGCGGCGGTCAAGGCCGCGCTCTCGGTCGGCGTGGCGATGCCGCTCACCAGAGAACCGATGGCGACGACCGGTGCCAGCAGTTCCCACTTCGCCGCCCACAGGGTCGGGCCGATGGATGCGACGGCGGGTGTTTGCGATTCATCAACCGCTGTGATTCCGGAACGCTTCAGATAGCCGCCGACCAGCAGCAGAAAAACCACCATCACCACGGCGGGCAGAATGCCAGCCAGGAACATGGTATTGATCGGCACCCGGGCGATGATGGCGTACATGATCAGCGGCACCGAGGGCGCCAGCAGAACGCCCAGCGCGCTGGCGCTGGTGACCAGGCTGATGCCACGCGATTCGGGAAAGCCGGCGCGTTTGAGCAGGGGCAGCAGCAGGCCACCGAGCGCGAGAATGGTCACGCCGCTGCCGCCGGTGAAGGCCGTAAAGCAGGAGCACAGGATCGCCGCAGCAATCACCGTGCCATTCACCCCGTTGCCGAACAGCGCGGAAAACAGGGCGCCGAGCCGGGCGGCGGCGCCGGTGCGGGCGAACAGCAGGCCGGCCAGTGTAAACAGCGGCAAGGCGGGCAGCGAGGGGTTGACCGTAATCTGGTAATGGCTGAGCGGCACCGAGGCCAGCGGCTGGCCCTCGCTCCAGAACAGCGCCAGCGCCAGTCCGCCGAGCACGGCAAAGATCGGGGCGCCGCAAAGCAGTACGAGCAGCAGCCAGATGGCGAAGGGCCAGAACGGCAAGGTGCTGCCGTCGAAATGGCCGGCGAAGGCATATCCGGCCAGGGGCAGGGCGGCCGCCAGGAGCAGGCGCAAGGCCATCGGTCCGCCGAAGCGCCAGCCCAGCTTGACGCCCAGCAAGGCAAAACCGGCCGGCATCGCCAGTTCGACCATCCAGCCGGAAATGCCGTAGGCGATCGCCCGGGGCGCATCCATTTCGCTGGTGACGAACGTCCAGCTGGCTTGCGTCAGCATGCCGCAGAGGATTGCCGCACTGGCCCGCGCCAGAATTATGGCGGTCGCTCGCAGCAGCGCATTGTGGGCCGCGGCAAAGCCGGCGCCGAGCGAACTCAAATGCTGGCCGCGCTCGGCGACCAGCGCGCCGAACATGGCCAGCACCAGGCCGAGGTGCTGGACGAGCACCGGCGCATTGTGGATACCCTGCCCGAACAAGGGCCGCAAGGCCATTTCGAGCAGCGGCAGCAACAGCATCAAGGCCAGCGCGGTGCCGGCCAGCAGTTCATCGAACGCGACCAGCCGCCGCCACGCGCTCATCGCTCAGTTCGCCTTGCTGGCGCGGAAGGTCTTCAGATGCCCGACCACTTCGTCGAAGGTCTCGGTCGGCACCAGCTTGCCGCGAATGCGCGGATACAGACCATCAGCCAACGCGTTCCATTCCTTCATCTGTTCGGGAGTAGGGCGGTTGACGGTGAGACCGCGCTTTTTCATCGCCTCGACCGCCTCGTCGACTTCCTGCCGGGCCTTGGTGCGCATCTGCTGGCCCGCCTTTTGGCCAGAGTCGCGCAGGGCCGCCTGCGCCTCCGGCGACATGTCGTCCCACGCCTTTTTACTGATCACCAGCGCGCCGACGATGGGTGCCCAGTTGAGTTCGAGCATGTTGCCGGCAGTGGTGTAGATCTGCGTCGCCAGAGCGAAATAGGGGGTCGATGGCACAGCATCGATCATGCCGGTCTGGATCGACGGCAGGATGTCGGCCGTTTCCAGCGGCACCGGAGTGTAGCCGAGGCTCTTCATGATTTCCTGCTGCTCGACCTCGCTGCCCCAGGCGAAGAACTTCATTTTCTTGTAGTCATTCGGCGCAACGGCCGGCTCCTTCGAGAAGAAGCGTACCCAGCCGGCGTCGCCCCAGGCGAGGACGACGAAGCCCTTTTCGAGGAACTTCTTCTCCATCGCCGGGCGAATCTTCTCGCGAACGTAGTCAACTTCTTCCCAGCTGCGGAACATCAGCGGCATGTTCTGCAGGGCGGCGATGCTCGGCTCGATTTCGCGCAGGCCGGCCACCGACAGCAAACCCCCTTGCAACTGGCCGATGCGCATCCGGCGCACCATGTCGGCTTCGCCGCCCTGGCTGCCGTCGGGATAGACGAGATACTTCGCCCCGGCCCCCTGGGCCTTGCGCCAGGCCTCGCCGACCTCCATTAACTGGCGGTGATACAGCGAATTCTTGGTCGCCAGCGTGCCAATCCTCAGCTGCTTGTCGGCCGCCAGTGCATTGATCGCCAGCAGGCTGCCGAGCAGCACCGCGGCCAGTTTGCCGAGTTTGATCATGGTCTCCTCACTCTATTTGATTGTTCAGAACAGGTCGGCGGCGCGTTCCAGCAGCCAGCGCGCCCGTCGGCGCATGACCTTGTTTTGCGTCAGCAGCGGACTGTCGGCGGCGTCATGAATCGCCAGCGCTTGCTGCAACAGACTCTCGAACTGCGCGCGATCGCCCGCGGGCAGGGTGACCCCTTCGGCCTTGGCGAGATAGGTGCCGGCGCTGCGTCCGGCCGATTGTTCGATGGCCAGATCGAACCAGGCGAGCGCCTGTTGCTGGCTGCCGCCCGGCCGAGCCGCCTCGAAGGTAGCCAACAGGCTGGTCAGCGAGCCCTGGCCCCAGGTGGGATCGGTCTGCCAGGCGAGTTGCGCCAGACGTACCGCCAGCGGCAGATCGGCGACCACGTCGGGATCATCCTTGCTCAGCGAAATCCATCCGCCCCAAGCCGCCGCGCACCAGTAGGCCAGGCCGAGATGGTCGGCAGCCAGGTGCGGACCGTCCGCGCCCGGCTCGGCCAGTTGTTTCTTGAACCCGGGTTGGTCCGCCTCCAGCGCGCTCAGTGCATGGTGCTGGGCGCGCTGGTACAGGCGCGCCGCGCGCCGCCGCAGCCGTTCCGCTGCCTTGGCATCCTGTGCCTCGACCTGATCCGCCTCGAAGGCGACGAAGGCATAGGCATACTGGGCAAAGCCCGCGGCGACAGCCGCGGCCAGCCTGGTGTGGCCTGGGTCCTCGGCCAGCACCGATTCCGAGAGTTTCAAATGAAACGGCGCCGCGTCGCGCAACAGTTCGAGATCGTCCTCATTGCCGCCGCCCTGAGCCGCCAGGGTATCGGCAAGGCCACCGACGATCATCTGGCGTGGCGTGCACGCACCGAGCAGCAAGGCAAGAACAACAGTCGCCAGCACCAGTCCCGTTTTGTTCCGCATCGGTCGCAGTAGTCACCCGGAAAGAATCAAGGCTGGGACTGTAGTCAGGCCATGTTACAGAAACATGTCTGCCGTCTCGAACGAATTGCGTCGACACCGCATTTGGCGCGATGCCTCGCGTGTAGAATCCCGTCCCGAATCGAGCAGCGAGAGAGTCGGAAAGTGTATCGGGTAGTGACAGACATCAAGGATCATCAAGGGGGCCGAGTCCTTGAAAAGGGCCCCTGGCTGCGCTCACTTGAAGAAGCGGAGCAGTGGGCGGGGATCCTCTTTTCTCTTGGCTACAAAGCCTTTGTCGAGACCATGGGCAAGGGCGTCCTGACGGAAAGCAACGGTATTCGCGGTTAGCGATTCGCGACTCCTCCCGGCACGGCATCTGGCACGCGGTGCCTCGCGCAGAGTTGATCGCCAACTCAACAGGCACCGAGGGGCAGCCCGCATCACGGGGCGGCTCCTCATGGATCTCGCCAACTTCATTTCCGCTTCATCCAACTGAAGTATTCGGATGGTTTACTTGCCGGATCAAACGGTCGGATTGATTTGCAAGGAGGGTTCGAGATGAGTGCGTTGCCTGTCGAAAATTTCCCCGTAGCTCTCAGCGAACTGGTGGGCGAGAGTGGGGTACGGTTGGGCTCCGGCGGAGTACACGGGCGAGTGTCCGAGATGTCCTGGGAGTTGTGCTTTGCCTATGCGGCGGCTTTCCTGGGGGTCGTGGTGCCGAACGGGGCGAGGTCGGTCGCCCTGGGGATGGATCTGCGCCCGAGCAGTCCGGCGATCGCGTCGGCCTGTGCAGCGGCGATCCGCCATGCCGGGATGGCGGTGGATTTCTGCGGGCCGCTGCCGATGCCGGCACTGGCCTGTTACGCCCGCAGCAAGGGCGTCGCCTGCATCATGATAACCGGGAGCAGTGCCCCATCCGACTGCAATGGCCTCAAGTTCTACGGCCCGCAGGGCGAGATCACCCTCGCTGATGAGCAGGCCATCGACAACGCGGAAGTTTATTTGCCGGCGAAGTACCCGTTCGCGCCGCTACCGGCAGTGAATCCGGGCGCGGCAGAGCTCTACTCGAAATCGGTTTAAGGAAACGCTGAAATAGCTGTCACCGCAGCAAAGTCCGGGGACCAGTTCGTTGAAGTTTCTGGATTCCGGAATTCGGCGGAATGACGAATCTGCAATCAATCAGTTCCATGATTCGTTTCGACCGATCAGGTCTGAAAGCGTGCGAACGAGCCATCCAGTTGCGACGCCATGCCATCGATCGATTTGATCGCGGCAAAGATCTGCTGCACGGCATCCCGGGTATTGTCGACCATGCGTGCGATGTCATCGACGTTGCGCGCGACGCTCTGGCTCGAGCCCAGTTGTTCATTGACGTAATCGACGATTCGGTCGACGCCGCTGCCGGACCGTTCGGTCGACTGCTTCGCCTCTTCCAGCGCCTTTCGTGCTTCTGCCAGACGGGCGGCACTGCTGGTGATCGCCTGGTTTCCATTCTGGATGGCCACGGTAACATTGCCGGAGTGTTCTTCCAGCACTCTGGTTATCGACTTGATGCTGTTTGCGGACTCGCCCGATTTCTCTGCCAGTTTGCGAACTTCATCGGCAACGACCGCGAAGCCACGCCCCTGATCCCCGGCTCGAGCCGCTTCGATGGCGGCATTCAGCGCCAGCAGGTTGGTCTGTTCGGCGATTTCCCGCACCTGGCCGGTCATGCTGGTAATTTCTGCCGTGTGCTTGAGGAAGGTGCCGATCGTTGCCTCGATGTGATTGATGGCCAGTTGGACCTGCTCGATCTGGCCGGTCAACTCGACCATCTGCTGGTCGCTGAACTGCGTCCGCACCACGCTTTCCTTTGCCAGATTGCGGACATCCGCCGCTGTTTCCGCCACCGAGGCGATATGCACATTCAGTTGCTGCATCGATGACGACGCCTGGCCCGCCGAACTGCTCTGCGTGTTGGATGCCTGCGTTACCTCGTGGATATGGGCGCTGACAAGATTGATTTCCGACGCTACCTTGCCCACGCCGCTTTGAGCCTCGCCAACCAGACCATGAAGTTTTTCCAGGAAGCGGTTGAATGCGCGCGAGGTCTGGCCGATCTCGTCTTCGCTGCCAACCTCGATGCGCGCCGTCAGATCGGCGTGCCCCTCTGAAATGGAGTGCATTGAATCACGCAGGGTGACCAGCGACTGGCGAATCCGGCTGAGGATGGAGAGCGTCAGTATTCCTCCGAGCACGCACGCGATAACAGCCAGGCCGATGCTGATGCGCAAGGCCGTGTTGGCGCGCGCGACCATTTCATTCTTTATGTCGGAGAAGCGCTGATACTCCGCTTCGTGCAACTTTCCCAGGTCGCTTTTTACGTCGCGCCACAACGGGGCTTCCTCGCGAACGAAACGCTCCCCCGTATCCGCCAGCGTTCCCGCGATCTCCACGTACATCTCGCGCAAGTCCTGCAGCATTTCCCGCCGCCCTTCGATCTTGCCAAGAACATCGGCATCTGCCGAGTCCTTCTCGGCCATGGCGGCCACCCGATCGAGGGCCCCTTTGAATGCCGTATTGGCCTGCGCGAGGTTGTCTTTCGCCGCGCCGTCTTTCGGATCGAGGATCAAATTGCGGATGGCCAGGCCGCCGTTGATCGCGCCCTCGTACATGTTGCCGTACTCATACAGCTTCGTGACATCCTGATCGATGAATCGGATGAAGCCGTTGGAGACCGAATAAAGCTGGAAAAGCGCGAAGGCCATGGCCACCAGGGTGACGAGTGTTGCAGGAACAATGGCTGCGAGAATTTTTAACCGGACGCTCTCTCGAATGTTCATGTTTGAGGCATGCTGAAAGTTATGAAACGTTCAGTCTAAAACCGGCAAGTTGCAGATTTGTTATTGCTTCCGCCCCAGGCTGCCAGAGCGGATAAAGCCGAGGAGGGCGGTAGATAACGGGCCCCGGCTCAGTAGACTGCCGGCACGTACATCTCCGGCGGCACGGGGTGGCGAAGGTAGTCGGGGTTATGCACCCGCTCCGGCAGCGTGACCGGCTCGCGCTCGTATTCGTCATAAGGCACCTGGCTGAGCAGGTGAGAGATGCAGTTCAGGCGAGCACGCTTCTTGTCGTCGGCTTCGACGATCCACCACGGCGCTTCGGGGATGTGCGTGCGCTCCAGCATTGTTTCCTTGACCTTGGTGTACTGCTCCCAGCGCCGGCGTGACTCCATGTCCATCGGGCTGAGTTTCCACTGCTTGAGCGGGTCGTGGATGCGCATGGTGAAGCGGAAGTGCTGCTCGTTGTCGGAAATCGAGAACCAGTACTTGATGAGGATGATTCCGGAGCGGATCAGCATCTTCTCGAATTCCGGCACCGAGCGGAAAAACTCCTCGTATTCGTTCTCGGTACAGAAGCCCATGACCTTTTCGACGCCAGCGCGGTTGTACCAGCTGCGATCGAACAGGACCATTTCGCCGGCGGCCGGCAGGTGAGCGACGTAGCGCTGGAAATACCATTGCGTCCTTTCCCGCTCGCTCGGCGCGGTCAGCGCGGCGACGCTGCATACCCGCGGGTTGAGGCGCTGGGTGATGCGCTTGATGACGCCCCCCTTGCCGGCGGCGTCACGCCCCTCGAAAAGGACGACGACCTTCAGCTTCTTGTGCACGACCCAGTCCTGCAGCTTCACCAGTTCGCCCTGGAGACGAAACAATTCCTTGAAGTAAACACCGCGCTTGAGCTCGCTGCGTTCGTCCAGTGGTGAATCGGACGCTTCGCCGATTTCGGAGATGAGCGTGCTCAGACGCTCATCGTCGAATTCCATCTCCAGTTCTTCATCGAATGAATCGAGAAGTTCCTTGTATATCCGTTCGCGGTGCTTCGCGTCGGAGATTTTCTGGTTTTCTTTGTCGCTCATGACTGAACCCGGATTTTGAGTAAGCAGAAAGGCTGAATGGCAGGCGCCCGACGGCTCGTCGGGACACAAGAATCAAAACCATGCTACGCCCGGATTGTTAAAGTTTGGTTACAGTCCGATGACAACAGGCTTCGAAAAGGTCACAGAACCCGTGCCGGCAAGCGGGCTGTCATCTCTCTGTAACATGTCGGATCGATAATGGCGACCGATGAGCAAGCCGGATAAATATGTCGTCCGCGTAATCTGGAAAAAATAACGAAGGGAGCAGCGATGTTACGTGTGGTCGACAACTCCACCGAGGCAGCAGCTTCCCGGGAGTACGAGTATTTCGCCGCCGTCGATCTCGGCTCGAACAGTTTCCGGCTGCAGATCGGTCGCGTCATCGATGACCAGATCTATCCGATGGACTCGATCAAGGAGTCGGTACGGCTTGCCTCCGGAATAACCCCGGACAAGCAGCTCGACGAGCCTGCGCAGCAGCGCGCATTGATCGCCTTGGGCCGCTTCGGCGAGCGTCTGCGCGGGTTCGATATCAGCGCGGTACGCGTGGTGGGTACCAATGCGCTGCGCGTTGCGCGGAACGCGCATGACTTTCTGCCACGGGCCGAGGAGGCCTTGGGCTTCCCGATCGAGATCATCGCCGGGCGCGAAGAGGCGCGGCTGATCTACATCGGCGTGGCGCACGCGCTGCCGCCTTCCGAGGGACAGCGCCTCGTCGTTGACATCGGCGGCGGGTCGACGGAATTCATCATCGGCCGGCAAGTGAAACCACTGCTGATGGAGTCGCTGTACATGGGCTGCGTCAGTTATTCGATGCGCTTCTTCCCCGGCGGCAAGATGGACAAGAAGCGCTTCCGCGAGGCGGAGACGGCGGCCGGGCAGGAGATCGAGCGTCTCGCCGCTGCGTATGCTCAGGTCGGCTGGAACGAAGCCGTCGGCTCGTCCGGTTCGGCGCGGGCCATCGCCGAGTTGCTCGAAGCGAACGGATTCAATCCCGGCGGTATCGGCGGCATTACCCGGCGCGGTCTCGAGGCTCTGCGCAGCGCGATGATCCAGGCCGGCTCGGTCGATCGTCTGGCGCTCCGCAACCTGCCGCTGGAGCGGTTGCCGGTCCTGCCGGGCGGCGTCGCCATCATGTGCGCGATCTTCGCCGAACTGGGCATCGAACACATGCAATATGCCGGTGGTGCCCTGCGTCTGGGCGTGCTTTACGACCTTCTCGGGCGCTTCCATCAGCGCGACATGCGCGATACGACGGTGCGCCATTTCAAGCGCCGCTACCACGTCGATCCGCGTCAGGCGGTGCGGGTCGAACAGACGGCGATGGCGTTCTTCGAGCAGTTGCACGGCGGGTCCGACCGGTTCGCTGCAAAGGAAAAACAGGAGCACGAAAACGCGCGCCGTTTCCTGCAATGGTCGGCGGCGTTGCATGAGATCGGCCTGTCGGTTGCCCACGGCGGCTATCACAAGCATGGCGCCTACATTCTCGAGTCGGCCGACATGCCCGGCTTTTCGCACAAGGACCAGGCGCAACTTGCCCGGATCGTGCTCGGACAACGCGGCAAGCTGGAAAAACTCGACACGCTGCCGAAAGGTGATGCGCTGTGGGACCTGGTGTTCTGTCTGCGGCTCGCCGTCCTGCTGCGCCGCTCTCGCGATGACCGACCGCTCCCGGACATTCGTGTCAGAGCGAGCGGAACGAAGTCCGCCACAGGCTACGAGATCGAGTTGCCCGATACCTGGCTGGATACCAACCCGCTCAGCACTGCCGCGTTCTCCGATGAGTCCGATGCCTGGCAGCGCATCAGCGCGAACTTCCGCATCAAGTATCGACCGGCGCGGATTTTCGCAACGGCCTGAAGCCCGTTCCAGGCGTCGAACGGGGGCATCGCCATTCCCTGTCGAAGTAACCGGACCTTCACTTCGCCGTAACCATTCCGTCACCAAAACTTCGCACAATCCAGATGCACAAGTGTGCAATTGCATCGACGCATTCTGGAGTAATCGGCATGAGCGGAAATTCTCGCCCCTACGTAATCTGGAGCATCACCGACGGCAAGCCCGGCCATCGCCAGCAGATCAGAGGCCTGATCCAGGCGCTGCGTGAGGAGTTGCCGATCGAGGAAGTCGAATTCAAGGCGGTACCCACGGCTCAGGCGCTGGCGCATCTGGTCAGCGGCAGCTATCCGCCGGGCGACAATTGCCCTGCGCCTGACCTGATCATCGGTGCCGGCCACGCGACACACCTCAACATCCTGGCCGCTCGCCGCGCGCGTGGCGGGAAAACGGTGGTGCTGATGAAGCCGACCCTGCCGCGCTGGCTATTCGACTTGTGTCTGATCCCGTTGCACGACGGTGTGGCTCCGTCGAAACGGGTGGTGCTGACACAAGGTGCCCTGAACACCATGCAGCGCTCGGCCGACGCCGATCCGAACGTCGGCCTGATCCTGCTCGGCGGCATCTCGCGCCACTACGAGTGGCACGACGGGGAGATTCTGGCGGGGGTGGCGAAACTGGTCGAGGGCACGCCGCAGGTGCGCTGGACACTGACGACCTCGCCGCGCACGCCGGCATCGCTGCTCGACGAATTGCTGGCACTGGCGTATCCCAATCTCGAGGTCATTCCTTTCCAGCAGACGGCGCAGGGATGGCTGCATACGGTCATGGCCCGGGCCGGGCAGGTGTGGGTGACGCCGGACAGCGTCTCGATGGTTTATGAAGCGCTGACCTCCGGCTCGGGCGTTGGCGTCTTCGATCTGCCGCAGCGACAGTCCAGTCGCGTTGCCCGCGGTCTGGAGCGCCTGGTTCAGTCCGGCTGGGTGACCCGTTTCCGCCACTGGCAACCGGGGCAGACGCTGCCACGCCTCTCTGCACAAATCAACGAAGCCGCGCGCTGCGCGAAATGGATCAAGCAATTTTGGTATCCCAACGTCTGACCGTATTGCAGGTTCTCCCGGCGCTCGAGGGCGGCGGCGTCGAGCGCGGCACGCTGGAGGTAGCAGCGCATCTGTCACGCCATGGGCACCGCTCACTGGTCATGTCGGCGGGCGGCCGCATGGCCGCGCAGCTCGAGCGTGAAGGCTCCGAACATTTCCCCTGGCCGATCGGCAAGAAGTCGCTGCGCACGCTGCGTCTGATCGGCCCGTTGCGGCAATTTCTCGAAGAACAGCAGGTGGACGTGCTGCATGTGCGTTCCCGTCTGCCTGCCTGGATCTGCTATCTCGCCTGGCGGGGAATGGCGCCCGGGCGGCGGCCGCGGCTGGTGACCACCGTCCACGGCTATTACTCGGTCGGTTTCTACAGCGCGGTTATGACCCGGGGCGAGAAGGTGATCGCCGTTTCGGCGTCGATCGCCGACTATCTGCGCGAGAACTACCCCTCGTGGGACCGCTCGACCTTGCGCGTGATCCCGCGCGGCATCGATCCGGCGCTCTATCGTCCGGATTTCCGCCCGTCGCCCGAGTGGCTGCGCGACTGGCAAGCCGCCTGGCCGCAATTTTCCGGCAAGCGGTTGATCGTTTTACCAGGCCGGATCACGCGGCTGAAAGGGCATCACGACTTCATCGCGCTGCTGGCTGAACTGAAGGAGCGCGTGCTGGATATCCACGGTGTCGTGGTTGGCGAAGCGGAGGCCCGCCATCGTCCCTATCTGGCGGAACTGGAAGCCGCGGCGAAGGAAAAAGGGCTGGAGAATGATCTCACCTTCACCGGCCATCGCGGCGATCTGCGGGAAATTTTCAGCGTCAGCACACTGGCGCTGTCGCTATCGACGCAGCCGGAGGCCTTCGGCCGCACCGTGCTCGAAGCACTGGCGCTCGGTGTGCCGGTGGCCGGCTACGCGCAGGGCGGCGTCGGCGAACTGCTCTCGACGATGTTCCCGACTGGGAAGGTCGCCGCGGGCGATCGCCGTGGGCTGGTGAACACCTGCCTGCGCATCCTTGACACGCACTCCCGGCCGGCGGCGCTGCCGGAACAACTGGAGTTGAAACACATGCTGGACGACACCCTGGACACCTACCAGTCGCTGGTGGCGTCTCCCGAGAAAGGCGGCGCGCTTGCCTTCAGTCGCTGAATCGCCGGACGTGCTCAACGTCGTCTGCCTGAAATGGGGGACGAAGTACGGTCCCGAGTACGTTAACCGGCTCTACCGCATGGTCGCCCGGCATCTGCAGCGGCCGTTCCGCTTTCATTGCCTGACCGAAGACCCGAGCGGATTGGACGCCGGCATCGTGCCGCTGCCGCTGGCCTGCACACCGGGGCTGTCCGGCTGGTGGTACAAGCTTTCGTTGTTCACGCCGGACTTTTTCGGGTTGCAGGGTGAGCTTCTCTACCTCGATCTGGATCTGGTCATCGTCGGCAACATCGATTTCCTGTACGACGCGCCGGGTGATTTCCTGATTCTGTGCAACTGGTCGCGCAACCCGATGTGGAACAGTTCGGTGATGCGTTTCCGGATCGGAGCCTACGCCCGTGTCTGGGAGAGCTTCCAGGCCGATGCGGAAGGCGTCATGGCGCGGTGCAACGGCGATCAGGAGTGGATCTTCCATTGCGTTCCCGAGGCGGCCACCTGGCCCGCCGAAAAGATCGTTTCGTACAAGAAAAGCCTCGACTCGCGGGCTTATCCGCTGCTTGCAAAACTGGGTGGGGAGCGGCTCGGCCTGCGGGCGCCGGCGTGCCTGGATACGCCGCTGCCGGCTTCGGCGGCGATCGTCGTCTTCCACGGCAAACCCGATCCCGAGGACGTCGCGCAGCGGCCGTACGGCCTATGGAAATTCGCGTCCTTCGTCGCCCGCAACTGGAACTGAACAACCCGGCAACCAAAAAAATACATCATGGAGCCTCGAAAAAGGTGAAACAGGTCATCTGCATGAAGTGGGGGCAGCTCTACGGCCCCGAATACGTCAATCGCCTTTACGCGATGGCGCGCGCCCACACGACCGGCCCGCTGCGCTTCGTCTGCCTGACCGACGACCGCACCGGCATCCGCCCCGAGGTCGAATGCCACGACTGCCCGGAGATCGCCATTCCGGCTCCGTTCAACCGGCGCGGCTGGCGCAAGCTGACTACCTACGGGACGAGCGAGCAGTTGTTCGGGCTGTCCGGGCAATGGTTGTTCCTCGATCTCGACGTGGTCGTTCTGGGATCGCTGGATGACTTCTTCAGCTACCAGCCCGAGAAGAGCTTCATCGTCATGCGCAACTGGACACAGCCGGGCCGAAATATCGGCAATACCTCGGTCTACCGCTTCACCGTCGGCGCCGACGAGTACCTGCTGAGCCGCCTGATCGCCGAGCAGGACGCAATCCTGGCGACCTATCGCAATTCCCAGACCTACGTTTCGCGCACTGTGCGCGAACTGGTGTTCTGGCCCGATGCCTGGTGCGTGCTGTTCAAGACGCACTGCGTTCCGCCCTGGCCGCAACGTTTCTGGAAAACGCCGTCGCATCCCGCCGAAGCACGCGTCGTCGCCTTCCCGGGCGTGCCCAACCCGCACGAGGCGGTCGAAGGGCGCTGGCCGGCCAAGGTCTGGAAGAAGACCTACAAGTTCATCCGCCCGACGCCGTGGATCCGCGAGGCCTGGGAGCGTTCCGAAGCGCTGGCTGCGGAGCAGGGCGCTTGAGCGGCACCGTGCGCCGCATTCTCGTCATCGACGAGGGCAGCCCCGGTCATCTCGTGCAGTCGCGCGGGTTGGCGCGTGCCCTCTCGGCGGAGTGTGGTGCGGAATGGACGGTCTATGCAGTGCGCCTGAGTCTGCGCGGGATCTTCCGGCCCGTGCTGCGGGCCGCCTGCGCACTGGCCCGGCGCGGTCTGCCGGATCGCATGCTGCGGCTGGCTTTCCGGCTACCCGACACACCTCCGCCCACGGCGGAGGTGATCGTCACCAGCGGCGGTCGCGGTTTTTTCTACGCCGTCAGCCTGGCCCGCCGGACGGGGGCGAAACTGGTCTTCTGCGGCGACCCGGCACCGCTGCCGGCGGCGTGGTGCGATGTCGTGCTGAGTCCGCAACCGATCGCCGGCCATCCCGGCTCAATCGGCACGGGCATGCTGCTGACGGAAATCGGCCCGCAGGAAATCGACGGCAAGGGCGCCGCATTGCGCGAGGCCTTCGATAAAAGCGGCGGCACGCGCCTGGCGACACTGCTGATCGGCGGCGACTCGCGCAGCCACCGCTATACCGAGGAGGACTGGACGGATCTCGCTGCCGCGGTCAATCGTCTCGGCGAGCAGGGCTGGCGCTGGCTGCTGTCGACCTCGCGGCGAACCCCGCCGGACGTCGAGGCCCGCCTGCGCCGGGACATTCGCAGCGAGTACCTGATCCACGCAGTCTGGTGGCACGCCGCGCCGGAGCGGGTGATGGCCGCCTTCCTCGACGCGGCGGACGTGGTGATGGTCACGCGTGACAGCCTGAGCATGCTCAGCGAGGCGGTCGCCGCCGGCAAGCCGACCGTGGCGCTGGCGCCGCGCCGGGTGTTGCCATCGCACCTGATCGACACGATTCTGGAAGGCGCGCAGGCCGAGCGCCGCCTGCGCCGGGTCGGCATGGCCGCGCTGGCGAAGATGCACTTTGACTCGGGCGATTTTTCACTGCTGACGGCCGATCGCCGCCCGGAGCTGGCACGGACGGCCGCCGCGCGGCTCGGCGTCGGTCCTGCGCAGCCACCCATTTTCGGGATCATCGTGCCGACCTACAACCGGCCGGCCTACCTGATCGAGGCGATCGACTCGCTCCAGGCGCAAACGTACCCGCACTGGAAGATGCTGATCTGCGATGACGCGTCCACTGCCGACTACGCGCCGGTCACGCCCTTCCTGGCCGACCCGCGCGTCGTCGTGACCCGGGCGGCGGAAAACGGCGGGCCCAACCGGGCGCGCAACATCGCCATCGACCGGGCAGAGCAGGAAGGCTGCGATTACATCGTGTTCATGGACGACGAGGACCGGCTGGAGCCGCAGGCGCTGGAAGTGGCGGCCGCGAAGCTCGCCGAGCATCCTGAGGCCGGCTGGCTGATCTCCAACACCTGCGGCGACCGCAAGGCACGGCAGCGCGACATCGAGCGGGAAGGGCGCGTCGACTGGTTCGCCGACTACGTCTATGGGCGAACGCTGCGCGGCGACAAGACGCACGTGATTTCCCTGAAGAAACTCGGAGACATCCGCTTCGACGGCACGCTGCGCGTCGAAACCTGGCACTTCTTCCAGCCACTGGCGGCGCGCACGTTGCCTTGGGCCTATCCGTTCCCGAGTCGCCGGATCCGCTACCTGGACGACGGCATCACTCGCACCAACTCACGGCATCCGCGCACCTGGCGCGAGGTCCGCTCCCGCTATGCACGTCACCTGCAAGCCGTGCTCCTGCGGCCGGAACTGGCTGCCGCCTATCGTTATCTCGGGCTCGAGCTGCTCAAGACGCCCGGACGGGTGCTGCGCTTGCTGGCGTCAAAGCGTACGCGGTCCGGAGCGGCAGCAACGAGGAGATGCGTATGAACAATCACTCCCACCCCTTGAAGAGCAACCGTATGCACACTAGATGTTTGTCATCCCGGCGAAGGCCGGGATGACGGAGCATTTGCGATTTGTGCATACGGTATGCCCTTGGAGGGGGATGCCCTTGAAGTTCAAGCGATTTTCTGGCTCCGCCAACAAGCCGTCCTACTGAAGTGTCCTCAACTGTGAACACCAAACAAGTCCTGTGCATCAAGTGGGGTACGCGCTACGGCCCCGAATACGTCAACCGCATCTACGGCATGGTTGCGCGCAATCTCACCCCGCCGTTCCAGGTGATCTGCTTCACCGACGACCGGCGCGGTATCCGGCCGGAAGTCGCCTGTTTCGACCTGCCCGACCTCGGCTGCCCGGTGCCGACCAATGCGCCGGGAAAGTTCCGAAAGCTTGCGCTTTGGAGTGCCGATCTTTTCGGACTGCGCGGAACCGCGTTGTTCCTCGATCTCGATGTTGTCGTCACCGGCTCGCTGGATGAACTTTTCACCTGCGGCGATCCGAACGACGTGTTTCTTGCCCGCAACTGGATCAAGCCGCTGGAACGGCTGGGGCAGACCTCGGTGTTCCGTTTTCCGATCGGCGGACACGCCTATTTGCTCGAAGATTTTCGGGCGAATCCTGAAGGCCTGGCCGGGCGCTATCAGTTCGAGCAGCGTTACGTGACGAACTGCGTGCGCGGCGGCGTGAAGTTCTTTCCCTCTGCCTGGGTGCGACATTTCCGTCTCGATTGTCTCGGGCCATGGCCGTTGCGCTATCTGCGCCCGGCGAAGCTGCCGCGCGATGCGCGCATCATCATGTTTCCCGGCAAGCCGGATCCGGCGGATGCCATCGCCGGTCGCTGGTCGGACATCGTCGTACACGAACCACCGCTGACCCATCTCCGGCGTCTTTTCGACGGCAGCCGCACCGTGCCTTTCGATCGCTACCTGAAGCGCTACCTGCTTCCGGTGCCTTGGGTCGCCGAGCATTGGCGGGAGTAATCGTGCCAACTCTCTCCAGACAAACCGCAACGATTGCGCTCGCCACCTGGTTTCTCGTCACGCTCCTGCTCGACCGCTTCAGCGGCTGGCACGTCAGTTCGGCGTACCCGCTGATCGCCGGCAGCGCTCTCGCTTTTCTCACCTGGCGCGACCATCCGCGCGAAGCAGGGCGCTTCTTTCTGCTGCTTATTATCCTGATCGTCTGGATGCTGTACCGTGATGTCAGCACTGGCGGTGACTGGCGGGCCGGCGAGCGCACGCTAAAGGCCAGCCTGCTGGTCCTCGGCCTGATCGCCTGCAGCCAACTGGATTTTCAGATTTGGTGCAAAAGCCTCCGCTGTGCGACGGCCATCGGCATCGCCTGCGTCATTGCCTACCTCGGCCTGGAACAAATCAAGACCGGCTTGAGCTCGCCACTGACAATGGCTGTCAACGGATTTGTCAGCGAAATGAATCGCAACGCGCTGGCCGTTCCTCTCGGGCTCCTCGCCTGCTGGATCCTGCTGGCGGTCAGACCGGTCTGGCCGATGTGGGTGTGGGGCCCGCTCACCATCTTTTTGGTTATTCTGATGATCGCCAATGGCAGCAGGAACGCGATGTTGTCCATGGTCGTCGCGACACTGCTAGGGCTGTTTCTGCTGTCGCCACGCAAGGTGGCCGTCTTCGGCGGCGCGGTTGCTGCCGGAGCACTGTTGCTGTTCTGGATGAAACCGTCGTTCTGGCTCCACGGCGACAGTGTGCTCAATACGCGGGATATTGTGTGGGAGGCGGTACTGCGCCATTTCGGCGCACATGCATGGACCGGGACGGGTAGTGCCTATTTTCTGCGGGTGATTGCCCCAGAACTGCCCGAGAAGTTCGCTTTTGCGCACAACGTGTATCTCGATTTTCTGCTCGCCTACGGCATCATCGGCGTTCTGCTTCTGGTCGCTGCCGGGCTCGCGCTGCGGTCCCTGTTAGCAGGCAAGCAGAATGATGCGCGCCGCGTCTTGCTCTACGCCAGTGGCTGCTACCTGATGCTGTTCGGCGTCTTCGACCGCGAGCATCTGGATCCCTTGATGCTGGTGGGCATGCTGATGATACCGGGCATTGCCATCGCCGCAGTGGCAGCAGTCAGGAGGAATCAGGCAACAATCTCCATTCCGAGCCCGAACGGGAGGGCAATCTCGTAGTGCTTATGATTTTTGCGGATGCAAGCGCTATTCATCCGCGTGCGAAGACACCTTCCCAGTAGTGTCTTCGGTGTCGATTCCCCAGTCGCCATACGCCAGCCAATCCTCTCCGAGCAACTCAGCGGGGTGCTGCGTACGGTCGGAACCATTGCCGCAACCCATCGCATCTGCAGAGCAGTACTTGTCACATCCCCAGCAGATCCGCTCGGGGTATTTTGGATGCAAGGGAAATTTCTTGGTCATTCTGGGCAACATCTCGTTTTCGTTGAATCAGGATCGACTCCGATGAGTCAGGCGTTATCTTAAATCGCAGCAGGTGGACAAAAAAGGTACGTGAAGATTTGGAATGGGGCACCTCAATTACTATGTTGTTACCTATCTCCTAACAGTTTCATGTCCCTTTCCAGTGACAGGATTTTCATAGCAGAATGAGTTGGACACGAAAGCTTTCATCCGACAAGCGGAGCGCGTCAGGCGAAAGGGGGCGGAAAGGCGGCGAAGCCGGTCCGAAGGACAGGAGCGAAGCGGATCTTTGGCAGCACCCGGCCCGAAGGGTTCGCGCAAAGAAGCTTAAAGAAGGAAAAAATTCCTCATTTCCTCCAGGTGGCTGCGGATATGATTAAGACAACAACATCAAAAACCAGTCAAAAACATGAAATACCTTGTGGCAATTGCTCTTTGGGCGATCAGTGCAACGACTGTAACGGCTAATCCTTATCTGGTTGAATCCGCTATCTATCGGGTCGAAGTTCATTATCGAGATCGCAACAAACTCAGTTTTGGAACCGGCGTTCTTCTCGCGCCTGACAAGATATTGACTAATTGCCACGTTGTGAAAGAGCCGGATGGCTGGCCGCAAGTAGTGCACCGGGAAACTGGGCAAAAATTCAGGGGTTCCAAGTATTACAGTTTGGGCGATTACGATGCATGCGTTCTCGTTGGTGGCTTTATTGGAAAACCTGTCCGGCTAGCTGAAGAAATCGAAGAAGGGGAAAACGTTTGGATATTTGGTTTTCCCAAAGGGCTTGCGGTAGTGGGTCAAGGTGCTGTCGATAGATATATCGACACCAACAAGGGCCGATCAATTCTCCTATCGGCTTTCTGTGATAAAGGATCGTCCGGTGGTCCGGTTGTCAACGCAAAAGGGCAGCTTATTGGTCTGAATTGGGGCGTGATCCGTTATCAAAACAGATGCCTTTCGATCCCGGTGGATTCCTTGAGGCCGTTTTTGGCGGGTTCATAGCCTCTCGCTGTTGCGGAATAACAACACGCGTATCTATGCCGTCATGGTCAAGCACGCTCCGAAATCTATACTGGTTCCTGCGATACAAACGCCGATTCGATCAAGCCGGAAGGCGTCGCTATTATCGACTGATCGAAAGAGAAAAACGCCGACTTGTTGAGGAAGTCGGCGTCGATCCGGAGGAGGTTAGATTGCTTTGTCGCTATCTGGCTAACCTGAAAAACAGCAACGCGGAACAAAGGTGGCGATCGTACGCTGCGCAATTGCGGCTAGAGTTCTGATGAGTGCCTTAACTTTACATAATACAAATTATGCGTGTTTTAGATATATGAACGGTGTCCGTTTTGTCAATTTGCATCGAAATCGCTTTCGCGCCGGCTTGCTCCCCGGATCAATGCAGAAACCGCGTCGGTGTATCCAAGTCCATGTACGTCTTGCTGTGATACAGCGCCGATACGAATTTTCGCCACAAAAGATCGGGTTCGCCGAGACTGAATCCGTAGAACGCCTTGTCGCCTTCGCTGTGGCCTCGAAGTGCAAGAGCGCGGATGTGCGAGACATCGCTGCGCCCCAGTTGCACGACAGTGTCGAACCAGATGTTCAACGGCAGCGATTCCCGGACCCGTGCCTGGAAGCCGTAACGGGAAACTTCGATGACCTCGATCGGAACTTCGTGGTCACCTTCCTCGCCAGAAACAACGAGCTTGGCCGGGCATCTTACCGAGAAGCGCTCATGCTTGCGAACAGGGATTCCCTCTGACGTCGAAGGCAAATCCGGGAGGACGGCGCGATAGTCAGGCAAGTCGTAAATCGTATGCAAAAGCACCTTCTTGCGGTCGCTCAGTGTTCTGAA
The DNA here is from genome assembly GCF_059569095.1 of Propionivibrio pelophilus DSM 12018. Lineage (NCBI taxonomy): Bacteria > Pseudomonadati > Pseudomonadota > Betaproteobacteria > Rhodocyclales > Rhodocyclaceae > Propionivibrio > Propionivibrio pelophilus. The sequence goes on from NZ_JCANUT010000002.1 coordinate 126,778, forward strand.
GGTGTTGGTTCGAACGTTGAAGAAGTAATCGATAAGGTCTGGAGTCAGTACCGGATCATTCGTGGTGAAGAAGCGTCGATTGGGAAATTCGATGTTCGGAAGCTTGATCTTGGTGAAATACGCGTAAAGATTTCGCCTTGCCGGCTTCGATTCATAATGTTTCCGGAATATCTCGGGGGCTTCGCGAAGGTCGAGAGTAGCTCCGACGGCGGGAGCACCATTCACGAAGTCGTAATTTTCGACGACGTTCGCAGAGAGACGCTGGAAGAACAACAACGATTCGTACATCTCGATGTGGCTGGGGTTGACCGCGATGACCAGATGCCGGGTATCGAAAAAAGTGGTGCAGTATTCATACATGAACTTCATCAAGGGAAACAGGATGCTCCCGCCCGTTTTCCTGAAATCGCGGTGCACTGCCAACGCCGAGACTTCCGCCACCAGCCCTTCCTTCTCACGGACGCCGGTCAGGTCGAAAATCTTCTGCAGCGGTACGCCGAGCGCGCTTTCGCGAATCAGGGAGATCGTCCCGACGACCTGACCGTCATACTTGGCGCAGAGCGTCGTTGTTGTTGGAAGCGCGTGGTAGATGGTTACGCGCATCCCGGACGGGTCCGGCTTCATGAAGCCGCTTTCGACATAGGCATCGTGCAGGAGTGTGAAGCACTCCTCCAACTCGTCACGCGTCTCGGCAATCTTCAGAACAAGGCGCCGGCTGGGGTTCGGATTGCAGTCGGCAAAGGAACGAAAGACCTTGAAGCGCTGTTGCCGGGGGAGCCAGGAAATGGTCTTCCTGGCCATTCGATGCACTAGTCGTCGCGCGACCGATCGGAGTCTTCTTAACAACATGTGCTTCTCCTGATTGTTAGGAGATCTATGTTTCATGATACAGCCCAGATAGAAAAAGCAAAGCTTAAAACGATCCTTTATCAAGTCCCGTCTATTGCTGTCTGAGATCTAGTTGGGCCAAATCGATCCGCCTTTTATAACCCCTTAACCGAAGCCATACTTTCTGCGAAAGATGCCTGACAAGCAACCTGGGGGGCATTCGTAACCAATGTGCGCGCACGTAGATCATCCAGCGAGCGAGTGCCGCCAGATACGAAGGATGATCCGGATGCTCGGGGAGAATTGCCAGGCGAATGAGGCCGCTCATCAGGTAACGACAAGGCCAAATCGGCCCAATAAAAGTTATTTGTTGCAATACGTCGGGAGGAACAGGCGTTCCAAGAAATCGTCGGACGTTAACCAGTCCGTGGAAAAGCGGGCGTTGAAGGCCTAAAAGCTGGGCACGAGGCACCAGTTGATCCCAGAAATCAGCTTCCTTGCCAAAATGGCCAAGGAGATCATGAACGTCCACCAAATCGCGCAGGCGCAATCCCTCATCCGGATCACCTTCAAGAAAAAGATGGGCCAGTGCATGAAGCACCATGTCGATTGGGGCAAGTACTTTCAAACGTGGATTCGACAGCGGGCGCGCTGCGGCGAAAATCGGCGCGGGATCCGATCTCAGATGGCTGGTCTTCGGCAGCAAGCGGTGGTGGACATCTATCTCAGTATTACGCTCTCGATGACGTAGTGGCGGAATCTCGTGCATCCAGACCCGGTAATAGCGTTCATCGTAGGGATCGATCTGAGTTTTTAGCCAACCGCGTTCTATCAGCCTCTCCTCGACCTCCCCTACTCTCTCTTCTGGAACGAGCAGGTCGACATCGGCAAAGATGCGTCCTCTAGACGGAGGGAGATCTCCGAGCAGGTAGCCTGCACCTTTGAGCAGAATCACCGGTTGGTCAATTCCCTTGAGAGCCCAGAGCAGGCGATTGACCTCCCACGAAATCAGCGTTTGACGATGCACAATGACGTTGCGAGCAGCCAGGAGGTGCTCAGCGGCACGTTTAGGGATTTGTTCAAGGAGCCCAATACGAGAAAGATCGGATTCCAGCCGCCCAAGCAGCCGAGCACGCCTGGCAATACGGAGCAGAAGATCCCACTCATCGTTGGAAAGCAACGGCAAGTTCTGCGGTGCAGCGAGTGCGCCGAGAAGCAGGCGCCGTGCCCGACGATTTTCTCTGAATCTGTTAATCATGACTGTACTGGTCGAGCCTGCCAAGTATCTCTACAGCTTCGCTCAGATCCGAATAAACAAGCGAATAGGCGTCGCATGAACTGACAATGCTACTGACCAAACGGTAGGCAGATTCGTCCAATACTTCGTAGTTGAATGCGTTGGTCGCGACCATCAAGAACGCCTGGCTCCTCCTCAACGGCTCAAGCGCAGTCGATGCGCCCTGGCTCCAGCGCGGAAAAACAAGCCAACGTGGTCGGGCAGGCTCCTGAGCTCGCCTGATACTTTCTAACGGTGGCCGGACGTGGGCAACCGTTCCCTTGCGTGTCCCAAGGAAAGAAGGACCGAAAACGGCCTCACGGGAAAACTTTCGGATGACATCGATTGATTCATTTTTGAGCGGGATGAGCCTAGGCACTGGAAGCAGCAGTCCATCCTCCGGACGGACAAGCCCGAACTCATCGGAAAGCAGACGCCACCCCGAGTGAATCAAAGCAGTGCAAAGAGTAGACTTTCCGTCGCCGGGCGAGGCTGGAAACAAGATCGCCTTTCCATCGCGCTCCACACCGGCAGCATGCAACATCAGCAGATGGTGCGCCCGGGTCGCAACGCACCAGTTGACGCCCCATTCGAGAGCCGGAAAAGCATGCTCGACCGCATAGGGCGCAAATGGAAAATCGCCGTCAATGCCGAAACACGCCTGCCGCCGAATCAATCGACGAACGCCTCGGGGAGCGGATATTTCCACGTGGAAATCGTTTATTTCTCCGGGGCCTGGAATCGGATAGTGCTCGTACAGCGAGTGGGCGATGTTAGCGAAAGACTCAAGGTTGGAACGAATCCGCAGATTGAACGGACCGAATCCCACATTCACCCCTGCACCTGACAAGCGCTTCTGGAACTCGCGGTGACTCAGTTCGCCAATAATCATTGGGGCCGCTGGTCATCATTTAGATATTCGATGATGCCCAATTCCTCAAGTCGCCCCATGGCAAAGGAGAAATCACCAGTATCGATCTCCCCTGCCCGCACTCCAAGCAATTTTTCGGTCCGCACCTTGATGTCTTCAAACGAACGCGGCCCACTGGCCAAGCATTCCAAGATCAAAAAAGTAACCTCATTAAATACATGGGTCTCGGCGGAAACAGGTTGGAAAGCAAGATATAAGTCATCCAGCTTTTCGCAGACTAGCGGCCGGTCATCTGAAGCTAATGCTATCAAATCCCTAATCTCTGACTTATCAGGGAAGTGGCGCTCACTGAACTGACGATTGCAACGGGCCGATTCTTAATGACATTACCATCCGCTATACAGCGGTAATTGCTACCATCAAGCGAGAGAGGATAGACGCCGTCTGCGCTCTGCGTCTCAATAGCACTACCGTCGCATTGTTGGTATGTTAGAACGCAAGAGTCATTCTCGCTAACGGCGCCTTCAATTTTACCGTTGCTGTCGGGAACTACAAACCTCGCTCCTGTACACGATGCCGCCGCAAGCGCCCCACTACGCAGTGTCAACACGATCGGAGCACAAGCAACCGCGCCCCGGATCAACCGGCGCCGCTTGTTTTCATGCGCCTCGAGATTATCGGGAGCTGACACTTCCTCAGTCGCAGACGATAAATCCACCGGATTTCTCGCGACATCATGAGATTCGTTAGATTTCATCAATGCAACCCCTCCAATAATTCGGGAAAAATTGAAACCCGAGAACAAAGCTTCGAAAAGCAATAAAAATGCCGACTACTGTAACGTGCTGACTGATTGAGTATTTTAATACCGCCTTTGCCCGACAGCATGACAAACCGATGATAATGTAAGAAATCCCGACATTCGATTTCAATATAGTAAAAAAAACACGGATCTATCGTGAACTATGCAACAGTTCTTGCAAAAAACTCGATGGAATCGCAAAGCTTATTCCGGAAGGGTGAGTCAGGGCCGCTTCTTTCGATCCTTTGACAAAAACCATGTTGATGATCCCGATAACCTCGCCGCTTTCCGAATCCAGAAGTGGCCCGCCGCTGTTGCCGGGATAGGCCGTTCCATCGAGTTGATAAACGTTGAATGCGCCGCTTTTCAATTGGCGAATCATGCGTTCGTTAAGTTGTTGCGAATTGCCGCCAGGCAGTGCAATCGGGGTAATCGATGAAATGATCGCGCGATGCGTTACCGTCGAAAGCCCAAGTACGGTGCCGATCGGAAAGCCCATGAAGATGACGCTTCTCCCTTCCCTGACTTGGTCCGTTTGCAATGAAAGAGGAGTCAGCGGCGGACCGTCGATCTCAAGCAAGGCAAGGTCATGCGCTGCATCGTTACTGACCAGGCGCGCAGTTCTTTGCTGAGAGTTTCCGTTTCCCTGCGGGAGGCGCACGACCAGCGATTCGCTTCCCGAAGCGGCAAGGGACGGCGGAATGACGTGAGCGTTTGTCGCCACGAGGTTGCCGTTGGCAACCGCAAATCCGGTCCCCCGCATGATGAAGGCTGGGCTCCGCATCTTGTCGAAGGTACCGATGGCGACAACGGAGGGCTTGAGCCGCTGAATGAGATCCGGAAGATCGGAAAAGGCAACTCCCGGAACGAACAGGAGTGCGATCGCCACAATCGAGGCCCATGTCGAAAAAATCCGGCTAAGTGTCGAGTAGGCATGAGTCGCCATAGTACGCTCCTGTTAACTCCTGTGAATCCGTTCTCTACCCCTGCCGTTTTCCGGCAAGCCGGATGCGTGGAAGCTCCGGCGACGGTTCGGTCACGTCGGGATCGAAGGGGTGTTCGAGCTTGTCGAAAATCTGCACGATGCGCTTCACGTAGTAGCGCGTCTCGGCAAAGGGAGGGACGCCACGGTACTTGTTGACTGCACCTTCTCCGGCGTTGTAAGCCGCTGCAACCAGAGGAACACTCCCCTCGAAATACGCCAGCAACCAGCGCAGGTAGGCCATCCCGCCGCGAATGTTCTGCTCCGGGTCGAAGGGTTTTCGCACGTTGAAGCGGAGCGAGGTTTCCGGAATCAACTGCATCAGCCCTTGCGCGTTTTTGGGGGAGACAGCGGCAGGTTCGAAGTTGGATTCAGCGCGAATCACCGCCATGACAAGTCGCGGGCTGACGCCGTATTCAGGGGCCAGATCGCGGACAATCTGGTACACCTTTTGCTGCATTGGCGTGGCAGGCGAAAAAGCCGGATCATCCTCCTCGATGGAAGTCGTTTTCATGCAATCAGGAGGCTGGGGGTTGCTTTCACCGACAAAGCGCAACATCTTTCGCGCCTGCTCGTGCCCCTGTACTGCCGCCATCTGGAAAAAAGCTGAAGCGACATCGTCACTGCGCGGGACGCCGCGACCGTTGGCATACATCCAGCCCAGGCTGAATTGCGCTTCGGCGTCACCTCGTCGCGCTCCCTCGCAATACAGTTCGGCGGCCCGCAGCGGATCTTTCACCACACCCTCGCCGTGCTCGAGCGCGCGCGCGTCAGTCCTCAGCTTGAGCAGCTTTTCCTCGGTAACGGGCTCGGCGGCGCCGACGCAGGTCGTTGCGAGCAACGCCGCCACAAGGATGAGCGGCTTGCCTGCTGCGACTTTCCGGTTTGCGGTGGCCATGAGCGCTCTCCCTCATTGACTACGAGAAACGCGACACGTACCAGGGCATGGCGACACGAATGCCCTCTTCCAGCCTGTGCGTTGGCACGTAGCCAAGAAGTCGCCGGGCCTTTGTGATATCCGCCTGCGAGTGCCGGACATCACCGGCCCGAAAATCACGATACACGGGGGGCGGGACGGTCAACTCCGGGCGTATTTCAACCAGCGCATCGCGCAGCAACGAAAACAGCGTATTGAGCGAGGTCCGCTCGTTCAACGCGATGTTGAATACCTGATTGGCCGCCATCTTGTCACCGGTCGTGGCCGCCAGCAGATTGGCCTGAACGGCATTGGTGACGAAGCAGAAATCGCGGCTAGTCTCTCCGTCGCCATTGATCGCCACCGCCTCGCCGAGAAGCATCGCCCGTGTCCAACGCGGAATAACCGCCGCATAGGCACCTTCCGGATCCTGGCGCGGCCCGAAGACGTTGAAGTAGCGCAGACCTACCGATTCGAACCCATAACACCGTCCGAAAACGTCGGCGTAAAGCTCGTTAACCAGCTTGGTCACGGCGTACGGAGACAACGGACGGCCGATGTTCTCCTCGACTTTCGGCAACGCCGGGTGATCGCCATAGGTCGAGCTGGAAGCAGCGTAGACAAACCTTCGGACACCCGCGTCGCGTGCAGCGACCAACATGTTCAGGAAACCGTCGATATTCGCCGCGTTGGTGGCCAGAGGATCGGCCAGGGAACGCGGAACCGAACCGAGCGCGGCCTGATGCAGCACGTAGTCGACGCCCTCGCACACTGCCCGGCATGCCTGCGGATCGCGGATATCACCTTCGACAAAACGAAACTTCTGCCATTGCGACGCATCGAGCGAAGACTGTATTTCGTCGAGATTGCGCTGATGCCCGGTGGCGAAGTTGTCGAGGCCAACGACGTCCTGCCCCAGACGCAACAGCGTCTCGACCAGGTGCGAGCCGATGAAACCGGCGCAGCCGGTGACGAGCCAGCGCGCCGGCTGATCCGGCAAACGCCGGGTCAGTTGTTCATAGGCGGTCAGAGGCGCCACACCGTTACCCCCTGCTCGGCAAGCGCCGTTTCGTCGAACATGCTTTTCACGTCGGCCACGACGCCGCCGGACTGCAATTTGCCGAGGTAGTCCGACAGCGGCCGGTTCCGGAACTCGGTGTGCGATACGGCTGCCACGATTGCCGCCGCTTGCGGAAGATCGTCCCATGCGGTCAATTCGACGCCGTATTCGTGCATGGCTTCGTCGGCATCGGCGACGGGTTCATGGACCAGCACCCGGGCACCGTACGATTGCAGTTCGTGGATCACGTCGATAACGCGCGAATTGCGCAGATCCGGGCAATTCTCCTTGAACGTGAGGCCGAGCACGATGATCGGTGCATCCTTGATTTTCCAGCCATTGCCGACGAGCTTCTTGATCGTCATCTCGGCGATGAACTTGCCCATGCCGTCATTGATGCGCCGTCCGGCCAGAATGACCTCGGGGTGATAGCCGAGCATCTCCGCCTTGTGCGTCAAGTAATACGGATCGACGCCGATGCAATGCCCACCGACCAGTCCCGGCCGGAACGGGAGGAAGTTCCACTTGGTTCCTGCCGCGTTGAGCACCTCCAGCGTGTCGATGCCGAGCCGCTCGAAGATGATCGCCAGTTCGTTCATCAGGGCGATATTCAGGTCGCGCTGGGTGTTTTCGATGACCTTGGCCGCCTCCGCGACCTTGATGCACGACGCGGGATAGACCCCCGCGGTGATGATGCTTGCGTACATCTCCTTGACCCGCGCGAGGGTTTCCGGCGTGTCGCCGGAAACGACCTTGACGATCTTCGTCAGCGTCCGCTCCTTGTCGCCCGGGTTGATCCGCTCCGGCGAATAGCCGACGAAAAAGTCCTGTTTCCATTTCAGGCCGGATTCCCGCTCGATGATCGGGATGCAAACTTCCTCAGTGGCGCCGGGATAGACCGTCGACTCGAAAACGACGGTGGCGCCCTTTTTCAGGTTCTGGCCGACGAAGCGGGAAGCGCCAATCAGCGGTCCGAAATCGGGCTGATGCGCCACGTCGACCGGCGTGGGAACGGCAACCACGATGAAGTCCGCTTCACGCAAGGCGCCAGGATCGCAAACAGGCTCCAGATGCTGTGACGCCCTGAGCTCATCGGCAGAAACCTCTCCCGTCGGATCGCAAAAATTCTTGTAGTTCGCGACTTTCGCTGGCGAGAGGTCGAAGCCGATGGTCCGCCATTTCTTTCCAAATTCCACGGCAAGGGGAAGTCCAACGTATCCCAGTCCGACGACTGCAACTGTAGTCAATTCATGTTCCTTTCTTGTTATTTCAGTCCCTGCAACAGGGTTTTGGCTTCATTGGCCGCCGGCAGTTTCTCACCGAGCGAAACGATCTCTTCCAGTTCTTTCCGGGCCTCCGGCGTCTTGCCGGCCTTGATGAGCGCCTTGGCGAAATTGAGTTTGATCGTTGGGTGTTTCGGGGCGAGGGAATTGGCTTTTCGCAGCAATTCCAGGCCGCGATCGACATCGCCCTTGGCGACCAGCAGCGTCCCGAGCGTATCGATGATCGTCGGTTGTTCGGGCGCGAGCTTATAGGCCTTCTCGGCCAGGTCGATTGCCTTCGGATCTTTCATCTGTCCCATGGCCCAGGCCAGATTGTTCATCATCGCCGGGTTGTTCGGCTGCTTGTCGAGAAGGAACTTGTAGTGCTTGATCGACGACGCGTAATCCTTGCGCGCCGTCGCGGTTTCCGCAACGTAGAGCACGAAACGACCGTCAGCCGGATGGTCCTTCATCCAGCTTTCCGCGAACTTGTCCGCGTCGGCGGGAAGATTCTGCGCCATCAGGACAGCGTAGAGCTTGACGGCGAGATCAGTGACGGCTATTTGCCGGATCCCGTTCCGGTAGGCGTTTGCCGCTTCCTTCCAGGACTTCCCGAGCGCGTAGGCATCGCCTTCCAGCAGATAGCCGGCAACGTTCTTGGGATGCTGCTTCTGGATGTTGCGTGCACGCGCGACGGCATCACTGGTTCGGCCGGCTTCGAGGTCGAACATCATGATGCCCCGCTGCGCTTCGATCGAATCCGGTTTGACCGACAACGCCTTGCGCAGGCTTTGCAGCGCGGCCTCCTTGTTCTTTGCCGCCATGTGCACTTCCGCCATGCGCAAATGCGGATGCGGTGATGTCGGAGTCAGAGCCGCCAGCTTCCCGTAGATAGCCAGTGCCTGATTATAGTTTTCAGTCGCCTGTTGCGCCCGTCCTTCCGCATCGAGGATGGCCGGGTTGTCGGGCAAGGCAACGAGAGCCTCCTGCGCCGCAGATACTGCCTTCTTCGCGTCCTTGGTACCGAGATGCAGGTTGATCAACGCCAGTCTCGCCGGTACGTCGGCCGGATTGGCGGCAATCGCTTTGCCTATCAGCGTGGCGACTTCATCCGGTTTGCCGCCGGAACGGGCCAACAACTCGGCCAATGCCAGCCAGGCCTGCGTATTCTTGGGGTCTTTGGCCAAAACGCTCTCGAAACGTTTTTTCGCCTCATCCGGTTTCTTTTCCGCCACGTCCAGCCGAGCAAGGCTGGCCGCCGCCGGGAAATAAGCTGCGTTCTTGGAAAGCGCCTTCTCGAAGCTTTGTCGCGCTGCGCCAATATCGCGCTTCCCAAGCAGCGCATTGCCGCGAAGATTGTCCGAAAGCGGATTTCCGGGCTGTTTTTTCTCCAGTACGTCGATTGCCTTGAGTGCCTGATCGAACTTGCGACCGCGAAGATGTGAAGCGATCAACGCGAGGTCGGCCTTGATGCCGGTATCGGTCGAGGCGATCTTCTCGAGTTCCCGGGTGGCCGTGTCGGTTTCCCCCTGGGCAAGCTGGGAAAGTGCTACCGAGGTGCGCTTGGCCTGGTTTTCCGGATCCAGCGAAGCGGCCTTTGCGAAGTACGTTTCCGCCTTCTCGGCGTCACCATTCTGCATGAATACCTCACCGGCCAAAGCCAGCAGGTTCGAATTGTCGTCGATCTTGTCGAGGATGGACTCGAGAGCGCTGAGCGCCTTGTCGGGTTGCCCGCTGCGCAGGTAGGTAGCGATGAGCATTCGGCGCGCCAGGCCGAGTCCGGGCACTTTGGACAGGACCGTCTTCAGATGTGTCTCTGCCGTGGCATACGATCGAAGTTCGTATTCGATGGCGCCAGCCAGTTGCAGCCCCTGGATGCTTTCCGGTATCGCTCTCAGGTGCAACTGAATCGCTTCCCGCGCTTCCTTGAATTTTTTCTCCCGGAAGAGAAGTTCGGCCTGGACATAGGTGGTTTGCGGGTGAGACGGAGCGATCTTCTTCATCGCCTCGAATTGCTTGCCCGCTTCATCGAGTTTTCCCGCCTCGATTTGGCGCGCGATCAGCGAGGCATGGGCAGGCAGATAATCCGGCTTTGTCTCGAGAATCTTGCGGTAGGCTTCGATCGATTCGCTGCTCTTTCCTTGTACGGAGAGAATGTCTCCCTTGAACTGCAGGGCTTCGACGAACCCGGGATTTTTTGCCAGGACGGAATCGACGAGCGTCGTGGCCGTGGCGAAATCGCGGTTCGCGGCCTTGATCCTCGCCTGGCCGAAAACCGCCGGACCATAGTCCGGCACGGCAGCCAACGCTTCGCCGAAGGCGGTTTGCGCAGCGTCCATCTTCCCGAGGGCAAGCCAGGCGCGCCCGATTGAGGTGTTCAAATCGGCTTTGCCGTCAGCAGAGGTCAATTGCACTTTCCCCAGGTCATCGACGACCTTTCTCGCCTGCCCCAAGGCAAGCAGCGCGCGGGCCTGCAACGGGACAAGCTGATCGGCTGAATACTTCAGGTCCGCTGCCTTGCGCAATTCAACCTCCGCGCCCGTTGGGTTGCCTTCTTCCAGCAAGGCCTTGCCCAGAAGGAAACGCGCCTCGGCCAGGTCAGGTTTGCTCTGAAGCGCATTTTTCAACTGGATGACCGCCGCCTTGCTGTCATTTTTGGCCAGATAGTCTTTCGCGGAGCCCAACATCGCCTCCGGACTGTCGCCTCCGCAAGCAGACAATACAAGCGCTGTCAGCAGCATTGATACCGTATTCCGGCCAGTCATTTTCCTGTTATTCATACGAACCCCACTCTGTAGGTGTGTCATTCGGGATGAAGCTGTCCAATTCATTTTAGTCCGTAGCGATGCATCAGGTCGTACAGCGTCGGCCGACTGACCCCAAGCATCTCGGCGGCGCGTAGCACGTTGCCGTCAGCTCGCCCGAGTGCCGTGATGATTACGCGCCGTTCAGCTTCCTCGCGCGCCAGACGCAGATCGAGGACGGCTTCTTCGCCTTCCCTGGCGTCACCCAGACCGATATCCTCCAGCGTGATCTGGTTGCCATCGGCCATGATGACGGCCCGCTTGATGCAATTTTCCAGTTCCCTTACGTTGCCCGGCCACGGGTGGTTTTCGATGGACCGGAGGGCATCTTCACGCAGGGTCATCGTGCCCCGCTTGTGCTCTTCCGCGAATCGGCGGACGAAGGCATGCGACAGAAGCGCTGCATCGCCCTGACGGGCGCGCAAGGGTGGCAGGCTGACCACGATTTCGGCCAGCCTGTAATAAAGATCTTCCCTGAACCGACCTTCACTGATCAGCGCCTTGAGATCCTGGTGCGTCGCACAGACGATGCGTACGTCGACCGGTATTTCCTGCCGGCCACCGATCCGCTCGATCACCCGCTCCTGCAGAAAACGGAGCAGCTTCGCCTGCAACGGCATGGGGAGATCGCCGATTTCGTCGAGCATCAGGGTGCCGCCATCGGCCACTTCGATCTTTCCCGGGGTGGTCTTCACAGCACCGGTGAACGCACCCTTCTCGTAGCCAAACAGTTCGCTTTCAAGAAGCGTGTCCGGGATGGCCGCGCAGTTGATGGCGATGAACCGTTGTTTCTTTCGGTTCGATGCGGCATGTACCCCACGTGCGATCAATTCCTTGCCCGTTCCGCTTTCGCCGAGCACCAGAACCGTTGCATCGCTCGGAGCGACCTTTTCCACGGTACGGCAAACCCGCAGGACTTCCGGATCCCGACTGATCAGGCCCGCAAGTACGTCGGGCTGGTGCATCAGCTGCAGGCGGGCATTTTCCTGCTGCAAATCGTAGAGGCGGAACGCGCGATCGATCGTCAGGCCGAGCATGTCGACTTCAAACGGCTTGGCAAAGAAATCGTAGGCGCCGAGGGCAACCGCACGCAGCGCATTGCTCCGATCATTCTGCCCCGTGAGCACAATGACTTTCGTTTCCGGCGCAAGCGTCAGTATTTCTTCCAGCAGCTTGAATCCCTCGGAAACCGAATCGGGATCGGGTGGCAGACCGAGGTCCATCGTCACGACAGGCGGAGAAAAGCGGCGAATCTGCGCCAGGGCGCTTTCTCGGTCACCCGCCGCCAGTGTTTCGTACTGATCGAATGCCCAGCGGATCTGTTTCTGCAACGCAGGATCATCCTCGACGATCAGCAACGGTCGCAGTTTCTCGGAACTCATGCGGAGACTCCAGTGTTTACAGTGTTTGCAGCGTTTAAACTCACTTCGTTTCCGGCAACGAACAGGGGCAACAGCAGGCTGACACGCGTTCCGGCGTTGACTTCACTATCGACCGACACCTTGCCCCCGAGTTCTTGCACATACTGGAAACTCTCGTAGGCACCTATTCCCATCCCGGCCGGCTTGGTCGTCTGGAACGGCTTGAACAGGCGTTCGCGGAGAAATTCCGGACTCATGCCGTGGCCCGTATCGCTGACGACCACCAGCGCGTGGTCATCCTGGCGGGCAATCGCCACGCGGACTTCTCCGCCCTGCTCCGTGGCGTCGAGTGCATTCTGGACGACGTGACCGATCACGCGCTCGACGCGGTCCTCGTGCCCCTTGGCGACCAGCTTTTCTCCCGCCTCGATTTCCAGCTTTCGTCCCTGCCGCATTTTTGCCGCCTGAATCCTGCGGACGACCGCACCAAGATCGACACCACGCGGACTGGCGACCGGCGTGGCGCCCTCACGCAACTGCATCATCAACTGCCGCATGCGTTCCACCGAGTTTTCGACGGTCATCAGCATGTCCTGCTGGAACTCCGGGTTGTCCCGGTGGCGTTCCGCGTTCTTGAGCATCAGGGACAACTGGGCGACGATGTTCTTCAGGTCATGTACGACGAAGGCTGACATCCGGTTGAAGGCGTCGAATTTCCGGGCTTCGAGCAAGGCGTCTGCGGCTTGCATTTGCCCGAGAAAAGCCCCTGCCTGACGCCCCGCCGTCTTCAGCAGATCGTTGATTTCCCAATTGACCTCCACCGCAGTACGCGCAGTCGCCAGGATGACAAAACCGATCAGTTCGTTTCCCGTCGCCAGCGGCACCACCAGCCAGGCGTTGGGTACATCGAGCAACCATTCGGGCAACTGCAACTGCTCGTAACGCCCCGGCGACGCGCGATACTCTTCCAGATTGATGATCCAGCCGCTGTCGGACAGGAATCGGCAGAGGCTGCTCGTCGCATCCTCGGTCGCTTCCGAAACCGGCAGGTTCCAGCGCGCGGACTGGGCAAAGAAACGCCCGGCAGGATCCCGTAACCAGAGCGTTCCTGCGGGACTCTCCACCATATCCGCGAGCCCCTTGATCACGTGCGTTCCCATCTCGGAAACGCCGTCCTGCGCCGAAAGCGTATTGGTGAAACGCAGCCACTCCTCGCGGTAATCGTAGCGATAGCTGAAGAAATTCTTGCCGATCAGAACCCGCAATCTCGCCCGCATCGACCCGGACAGGGAAAGCACGGCGAGCAACAGCATGGCGACGAACACAACGGCAATCTGCAGCGCACGCCCCCAGTCGCCGCCGAAATAGCGTACGTAATAACCGGCGGCAGAGATGAAGAGAAGATACAAGCCCGTGGCGACCAGCGACGCTGACTGCAGCGCTGCACGCTGCGAAAGTACGACTCGCTTTTTCCAATCCCGGCTGCGGGACGTCGATATGGCGATCAACGGAACCGCCAGCGCGTGAATGAACCCGCGAATGCTGAAGGCGTCGGCGTCGATCCGGTTGAAAAGCAGCGCATCGGAATAGAGATAGAGGTCGAATAGCGCCGCGCCGCCGAAGCCCAGGCATAATGGTTTGATGCTCCAGCGCAAGTCAGGCGTGACGTTGCGCAACAATTGCTCGACCAGTACCACTGAAAAAACGGACGTTCCGAGCGCATCGAGAAGGACAATGCGTTGCGGCTGAAACCCCGCCGCGACATTTGTCAGCACCATCAACTGCGCCACGAGGCCGATAACGACCAGACTGGTGGCGATGGCGCGCAGCCGTTTCCAACGGGTCGAAATACCGGAGTTGCTGTCGGGATCCGGCTTTTCCAGGATCAGAAGAAACGCGAACCAGCTCCCATAGCGCAGCAAATCGGCCAGCAGACTGCCAGCCAGTAAGACTGAAGATCCGGTCAGCGTAAATGCCAGGCTCGTGAGCCCCCAGAGCGCACTGAGCGTCACGACAACGAAAAGCCTGCGGCTGCGCACGCCCGCTTTCCATCCGTCGGCAAGAAAAACACCGAAGATGGCATAGGCGAACCCGGCTAATCCATAGCTCCAGGCGCTCATTGTTTCCATGCCTGCTTCCAAGCAAAAACTCCTTCAGATCGGGCCCGGCACCGAAGACACTATGACACACCCGGAGGGAGTCAGAACGTATCCCGAAACTCAATTGGTCCGGGATACGTGGTACTACTTGGTTGTCTTTTTATTGAGCGCCTTTTCCGGTGAGCACGACGCCGACCGTTTCGAAAAGAATCACGATATCCAGGAACAGCGTGTGATTCTTCACATAGTACAGATCATATTGGAGTTTCTGGATCGAATCATCGACAGACGCTCCATAGTGATAACTAACTTGGGCCCAGCCGGTCACGCCGGGTTTGACACTGTGGCGAACGGCGTAAAACGGGATGTCCCGGGTCAGCTGATCGACGAAATAAGGCCGTTCCGGACGAGGTCCGACCAAGCTCATGTCGCCCGTCAGGACGCTGTAGAGTTGCGGGAGTTCGTCGATGCGCAGTTTGCGGATGATTCGTCCGACACGGGTCGTCCGATCGTCATTGGCGGAAGCCCAACGCGGCTTGCCGTCACTTTCGGCGTCCCGGCGCATGCTGCGGAACTTGATTACGTTGAACAACCGGCCATTTCGTCCCACGCGTTCCTGGCGGTAAAAAATCGGGAATCCGTCTTCCAGTACGATTGCAATGGCGGAGAGCAACATGACGGGAAGCGCGAGCAACAACAGGATGCTTGCCGCCGTGAGGTCGAATAGACGCTTGATGAACGTCCGGCTCCAACCTTGCCGGAACCCCTCGCCGAAGATCAGCCAACCGACTTTGAGCGAATCCAGCCGGATCTGCCCGAGTGCGCGCTCGAAATAGCTTGCCAGATCAAGGACATTGACGCCGGACAACTTGCAATCGAGCAGTTCCCTCAACGGGAGGACGCCGCCCCGGCGCTCTTGGACCGCGATAATGATCTCATTCACGTTGAGGTTTCTGGCCGTATCGGTCAACGAACAGGATCGCGGCAACAACAGTTGTTCCGGGACGCAGATCTCGCTTTCCGTCGGCCCCGGGTAGAACCCTACGATCTGGATATCCGGATCGGATTTCTTCAGAACGTTTCCGACCGTGCGTGCTTCAGGCCCCGAGCCGAAAATCATGACGCGATTGACCATTAACGCGCCGGTACGACTGTGCATGGTGTAAACGCGATGCGCCAAGGTGCCGAATAATGCCGCCAATCCCGAAAGCAGCAGCATTTTCTGATTGTCGTCAGCGATCGAAAGCAGCGCGAACACAGCATAAGCAATCGGGACCGACAGATACAGGGACACTACTGCGCGCGCGCGGGTCTGTGCAACATTCCGGTTGTGCGCCCGTGTGTACAAACCAAGCCAAGAATTCAAAACAACCATAACGAGCGCGTAGATGGTTGCATAGGTGACAACAGTTTGGAGATCGGCTTGTCCACCCAGCCCCCAGATCAACACAGCCAGCAAGACGCAGGCAATCGGGAGCGTGATATCCAGAAAGATTTGGACGATCGTCTTCCAGTGAATCCAGTGGCTGAACACTTTGATCATGATCATGCCTTCGATTAGTCAGCCACGGCAACGATGGTAATTGACGTATGAAAAGTGCGGCAATTCATCGCCGTGTGTACGGTTGAAGGATTTCGTTTTTTCTTGAACTGCAGATTAGCATCCACCACAACCCCACTGCTGTGACTAATTTCACAATTCGGAACCGGTTTTCTTGAAAAAACCGGCCATTTTATAAAAAACCATTTTAATTCCACAATATAACCATTAGTTTTCGCATCACGAATGCGTAGCCCTGCGACGAAAAGACCAAAAATTATACCGCAAGCATTGAGCCTCGAAGGAACAAATTTGTACTACTGGATTCGAAAATCAGAGTCTTGACTTTGTCGTTCGACAACCCTCGAATCCCTTGATTAACACGCTTTCACATTAGTTCCATTCCGCCCGACAATAAACCCGGGAACCGTTCCGACCGATTGGATTGCGCCAGCTATGCGTCCCGACAATCGGCGCGACGAACTCTTTTGGGCAATTCAACCTGTGAACGCCTGCGTATATAATGCGCGATTCGACGACTTACCTCCTGGACCATCATGGAAGCAGAGCAACTCAATATCATCGCCAATCGCCTCAACGATCTCGCCCTCCGGTCCACCGAATTACGGAGGTATCTTTGACTACGATCAGAAGTTCGATCAGCTGAGCGCGGTTTCACGCGAACTCGAAGATCCGGCGGTTTGGGATAACGCCGAGCGTGCGCAGGAACTGAGCAAGGAAAAGAAAGCGCTCGAAGGCGTCGTGCTGACACTCAACCGGGTCGGCGAGGCACTGAAAGACTCTGAAGAGTTGTTCGCCATCGCCCGAGAGGAGAGCGATGACGATACCGTGCTGGCGGTGGCCGCCGACATCGATGACATCGAAAAAGACATCGTCGGCCTCGAATTCCGCCGCATGTTCAACAATCCGGCCGACCCGTTGAACTGCTTCATCGACATCCAGGCTGGCGCCGGTGGAACCGAAGCCCAGGATTGGGCGTCGATGCTGCTCCGGATGTACGTGAAGTATGGTGAGCGCAAGGGGTACGGGGTCGAAGTTCTGGAAGAGTCAGAGGGCGACGTCGCGGGGATCAAGACCGCAACGATCAAGTTCTCGGGCGAGTACTGCTTCGGCATGCTTCGCTCGGAAACGGGAATCCATCGGCTGGTACGCAAGTCGCCGTTCGATTCCAATGCCCGCCGCCACACGAGTTTCGCGTCCGTTTTCGTCTACCCGGAAATCGACGATTCGTTCGAGATCGAGATCAATCCGGCCGATTTGCGCATCGACACCTATCGCGCTTCCGGCGCTGGTGGCCAGCATATCAACAAGACCGATTCCGCCGTGCGTATCACGCACGAACCCTCCGGAATCGTCGTGCAATGCCAGAATGACCGCTCGCAGCATCGGAACCGCGCCGAGGCGATGGCCATGCTGAAATCGCGGCTGTACGAGATGGAAATACGCAAACGCCAGGCTGAACAGCAAAAACTGGAAGATGCCAAGACAGATATCGGCTGGGGGCACCAGATCCGTTCTTACGTGCTAGATCAATCGCGGATCAAGGATCTTCGCACCAATGTCGAAGTCGGCAATACACAGAGCGTACTCGACGGCGACCTCGACCAGTTCATCGAAGCCAGCCTGAAACAGGGTGTCTGAAACACGCTGCTACGGAAGAAATTTCACTTATCACGAGACCTGAGATGTCCGACCAGACCAACACACCGCAGGACCAAGACGAAAACCACATCATTGCCGACCGGCGAGCCAAGCTTGCCGAGTGGCGTGCCACCGGCAAGGCTTATCCAAACAACTTCGAGCGCGAGAACATCTCGGGCAAGATCATCGAGCTCTATGACGCGAAGACTGGCGAAGAGCTGGAGGCCAATCCCGTCGAGGTCAAGGTTGCTGGCCGGGTCATGCTCAAGCGCGTCATGGGCAAGGCGTCTTTCATCACCATTTCCGATGTCGGCGGCCGTATCCAGATCTACGTCGCGCGCGACAAGGTCGGCGAGGAAACATACACCGCGTTCAAGCGCTGGGACATTGGTGACATCGTCGGCGTTGTCGGCCCCCTCTTCCGCACGAAAACCAACGAGTTGACCGTCCAGGCCAACGAAATCCGCCTGTTGTCGAAGTCGCTGCGTCCGTTACCGGAGAAATTCCACGGCCTGACCGATCAGGAACAGAAGTACCGGATGCGTCATCTCGACCTGATCATGAACGAGCAGTCGCGCTTCACCTTCATGGCGCGCAGCCGTATTGTCCAGTCGATCCGCAACTTCATGTGCAACCACGGCTTCCTCGAAGTCGAAACGCCGATGATGCACCCGATCCCGGGCGGCGCCTCGGCGCGTCCGTTCAAGACGCACCACAACGCGCTGGACATGGAATTGTTCCTGCGCATCGCGCCCGAGCTGTATCTGAAGAAGCTCGTCGTCGGTGGCTTCGAAAAGGTATTCGAACTGAACCGGAATTTCCGCAACGAGGGCATGAGCCCCCGGCACAATCCGGAATTCACGATGATGGAGTTCTACGAAGCCTACAGCGAATACAACAAGCTGATGGACTTCACCGAAGGTCTGTTGCGCCACTCCGCACGTGAAGCGCTCGGCGCCGAAGTCTTCGAGTACCAGGGCCGGACGCTCGACCTGTCCAAGCCCTTCGATCGGCTGACGATGGTTCAGGCGATCATGAAATATCGTCCGCAATATACGCTGGAGCAACTGACTGACGCCGACTGGCTGCGGCAGAAGCTGACGGCAATGAAGGTTGAACTCAAGCCTGGCATGGGACTCGGGACGCTGCAGCTTCTGATGTTCGAGGAGACCACCGAGGCCGATCTCTGGGATCCGACGTTCATCGTCGATTACCCGGCGGAAATCAGCCCGTTGGCCCGCAGCAGCAACGACAACCCGGAAATTACCGAACGCTTTGAACTATTCATCGTCGGTCGCGAGATCGCCAACGGGTTCTCCGAACTGAACGACCCGGAGGATCAGGCTGAGCGCTTCATGGCGCAGGCCAAGGCGAAAGACGCCGGCGACGAGGAAGCGATGTACTACGACGCAGACTTCATCCGCGCGCTCGAGTACGGTTTGCCGCCGACTGGCGGTTGTGGCATCGGGATCGATCGTCTGGTGATGCTGCTGACCGATTCCCCGAATATCCGGGACGTCATCCTGTTCCCGCAGATGCGCCCCGAATAACAATCCCTCGCTCTCCTCAAGCGCCCCGACGGGGCGCTTGTCATTTGTGGCTCCGGTTATTTGGATAGGCGCAATCGGTCTAAGCGTCTGCGTTTCTGCTGCTAAGATGGAGCGAGTCATCTCCAACAACAAAGGGAACGCCCATGAAGCTCGAAACCCTCGTCGTCCACGGCGGCTACAGCCCGGAGCCGACAACCAAGGCCGTCGCCGTCCCGATTTACCAGACCACCTCCTACTCCTTCGACAGCACCCAACACGGGGCCGACCTTTTCGACCTCAAGGTTCCCGGGAACATCTACACACGCATCATGAATCCGACGCAGGATGTGCTTGAAAAGCGCGTCGCGGCGATCGAAGGCGGTGTCGGTGCGCTGGCACTGGCCTCCGGTCAGGCGGCGATCACCTACGCGATCATGACCATTGCCGAAGCCGGCGACAATATCGTTTCTGCCTCGACCCTTTACGGCGGGACGTACAACCTGTTCGCGCACACCCTGCCGCAATATGGCATCGCGGCGCGTTTCGCCGACTACCGCGACCCTGCATCCTTCGGGCAACTGATCGACGAGAAAACCAAGGCCATCTACTGCGAGTCGGTGGGCAACCCGCTGGGTAACGTCACCGATTTCGAGAAACTCGCGGAGATCGCCCATCGGCATGGCGTACCACTGATCGTCGACAACACGGTTCCCTCCCCGTATCTCTGCCGCCCCTTCGAACACGGCGCGGACATCGTCGTTCACTCGCTGACAAAGTACATCGCCGGACACGGAAATTCGATCGGCGGCATCATCGTCGATAGCGGGAAATTCCCTTGGGCGCAGCATAAGGAACGCTTCAAGCGACTCAACGAACCGGAGGTCTCCTATCACGGCGTCGTTTATACGGAAGCTCTAGGCCCGGCTGCGTTCATCGGCCGTTGTCGTACGGTTCCGCTACGGAACATGGGAGCGGCGATTTCCCCCTTCAACGCCTTCCTGATCCTGCAGGGTCTGGAAACCTTGCCGTTGCGCATGGACCGGATCTGTGAAAATTCCTTGAAAATCGCCGGTTTCCTGAAATCACATGAAAAGGTGTCCTGGGTGAATTACGCAGGCCTGCCCGACCATGCGGACTTTCCTCTGGTGGAAAAATACATGGGAGGAAAAGCGTCCGGCGTGCTGACGTTTGGCGTCAAGGGCGGTCTTGCTGCAGGAGGCCGTTTTCAGGATGCATTGAAGCTGTTCACCCGCCTGGTCAACATCGGCGATGCCAAATCGCTTGCCTGTCATCCGGCGTCGACAACGCATCGGCAACTGTCGGCGGCCGAACTGCAAAAAGCCGGCGTATCGGAGGACATGATCCGGCTTTCGATCGGCATCGAGCACCTCGATGACCTGATCGAGGATCTCGAACAGGCACTTGCTGCCGCCTGAACATGCCGTGATGGCAATCGCCAGCCCTGCCCTGCTGGCCGATGACGAGGAAATAGGTCGTGGCTGACCTGAAGTGAAGCCATCTGGCTTCCCGACTTTTTTCCCGTCATCCTTCTTCAGTTCTCCTTCCTGCTGCCGTAGCTATTACTACGGCTTTTCTGGCAGTATCCGGGCGTAAATACAACGACGACGGCTGATTCGCCGCCAGATCACGATTTCACGCTGGCGTACATCTGTTCATTTTTGTATATTAGCTTTGGCATATGCAGTTAGTTATAGGTGCGGCTTTACAGATGGACAGATAAATTTTCGATCAGGGAGAGCTTGGGCGTCATCGCATGGTCTGCAGCATTACATGACGCTCTGGGCAAACAACATGTACGAAAAAGAATCAGATATTCACCATCGATTGCTCGTCGCACGTCTGCCGGCGATGCCGCAGATTCTTCTCAAACTGATCGAGCAATGTCAGTCCGACGACGTCGGAATGTCCGAACTGGCGGAACTGATTTCCAAGGATGCCGGGATGGCCGGGAAGATTCTGGCCATTGCGAACAGTTCGGCGTATCACCGCAACAATCGAAAGGTCGGGCTTGAACACTCGCTGATGACACTTGGCGTTGAAATGATCAAGACGCTTGTCATCAGTGAATCCGTTCTGCAGGTGTTCAACAATTTCTCCCATTCGAGCAGTACGGACCTGCGCTCCTTCTGGAAGCACTCCTTGTCGTCCGCGGTCCTGGCGCGAGAGATTGCCGCAGCGATGAAGTATCCGCATCTTGAGGAAGCTTATCTCGCCGGCCTGCTGCATGACGTCGGTCGTTTGGCACTACTGTCGGCAGCGAACAAAGAGTACGCTGCCAATTTTCTTGCCAAGGACGACGAGACCCTTTCCGAGATTGAAGAACAGACGTTCAAGATCACCCATCAGGAAGCAGGTGCCTGGCTCATCGAACGCTGGAACCTTGATTCCTTCCTTTCCGACAGTGTGCTTTATCACCACGACCCGGTCTCCCGGCTGGAAAACACCCATCCATTGATTCGGGTCGTGCGGCTAGCCCATCTCATGAGTATTTACGACGCCAGCGACCTGTCCGTCCGGGAGGCTGCGTCGTTGTGTGAAATCAACGAGGAAGACCTGTCGCGAATTGCTTCAGGCGCCACTGAGAAGGTCGAAAGGGCAGCCGCCTATCTTGGCATCGACCTGACCGGCGCGAAGGATATCGACCTTCCGACGGCCTGCGAACCCGAACCGGCCCGTACTGAAACCAGTGCTACCGAAAAACAATTGTCGGAAGAAGTACTCAATTTGGTACTGACCTCCGAGGCCCGGCGCCTCCTTGCGCCAAGGCAGGGCGAGGCGAAGTTGCTGGAAGCCATGGCGCGTTCGGCACGGATCCTGTTCGATTTCGAGGATACGGCCATCCTCCTGATGAACGGAGACGGAAAACACCTTGTCGGCATGCCGCTCGGGGAAGACAAGCAACGCCTCAAGGAATTCACCGTCACACTGTCGCGCGGCGGCCCCGTCGCCGAAGCGGCCATGCAGCGGCGCATGGCGTTCATCGTGACCAATGGCAATCCGCTCGGTGTTACTGAAGAGCAACTGTTGCGCATCCTCCGTTGCGACTCGCTGGTTTGTCTCCCGCTCGCCTTCCGGAGCCGGTGTCTCGGAGTGCTGGTCGGTGGCGTTGCTGCGTGGCAGGTGTCTGGCCTGCGTAAGCGTGAGCGTTTCCTGAAGTCGTTTGGGGAACAAGCTGCGTCTGCGTTGGGGAGTGCGCTTGACGAAAGCAACGAGGCGTCGCAGCGGGTGGCCGATGTCGTCGCGGAATATCAGGAAGCCTCGCGCAAGATAGTCCATGAAGTGAACAACCCATTGTCGATCATCAAGAATTACCTGAGTGTGCTTGACAGCAAACTGGAGCAGCAAGAACTTGTTTCCAACGAGATATCGATACTTAACCAGGAAATCGACCGTGTCAGCCAGATCGTTCGCGGACTCGCCGATCTGAAACCGGCAACACCGGATGCCTTCGCTGAAGTCAATCGGGTGATCCGCGATGTGGCGCGGTTATTCCGTGATACCGAATATGTCCCCGCTTCCGTAAAGATCGTCGCCCAGACACAGGACAATCCGACCGAAATCGACATTCCACCGGACACGCTCAAGCAGATCCTGGTCAATCTCGTCAAGAATGCCGTCGAGGCCGTTCATTCGGCCGGGGAAATCCAGATCGTCAACAATGGCCACGTGAACAGGGACGGCTCCCTGTATGTCGAGGTCTGCGTCATCGACAACGGCCCCGGGATTCCCCCGGAGATCCTGAGCCATCTCTTCCACCCGCTAGAAAGCTCGAAAGGCGACGGACATCAAGGGCTCGGGCTGCGTATCGTGCACGGCCTTGTCAAGAAGCATCAGGGGTTGATCTCCTGCCGAAGCAGCGCCCGAGGGACCAAGTTTGAATTGTTGCTACCTGTTCGCGGAAGCGTGAATCAGGACACATAAACCGGACATCCCGCGTGAGACAACCATGAACATGATTTCGACTGATGATTCTGCCGCTCTGGTAGTCGCGCTGGGAAACAACCAGTCACAAAGGACTCTTGGGGCTGGAGAGTGTGGTCCACGTCTGCTGTTGGTCGATGATGAACCGATGCTGCTGAATAGCCTGTGCGAGTTGCTCAAGGGGCGCGGCTATCAACTGGTGACGGCATCAACGGGTTCAGAAGCCATCGGTCATCTGGAACAAACGAAATTCGACCTCGCACTGCTGGATCTTCGCCTGCCTGACTACAGCGGGCACGAGATCATGGATGTCATCAATACCCGCGGTATCGACACGAAAGTTATCGTTCTGAGCGGCGATACGGGGATCGATGCAGCAATTGGCGCACTGAAACGCGGCGCCTACGACTACCTGCGCAAACCACATACCCGGGAAGAATTGCTGACGACCGTCGACAACGCACTGAAGCAAAAGCAGCTGGAAAACGAAAATCACAACATTGCCTGGCAACTTGAGTGTTCGGAAAAGCTTTACCGCTATCTGGTCGACAGTTCGCCGGACATCATCTACACGCTCAACGGGGACGGGCGGTTCACCTTCATCAACGATCGCGTCCTGCAGCTACTCGGTTTCGCGCCATCCGAGTTGATCGGCAAGCATTATTCGGAACTGGTCCACGACGAGGATCTCGAACGAGCGCGCTACGTGTTCAACGAGCGGCGAGTGGGACAGCGCGCGTCGCGGAACGTTGAACTGCGTCTGAAAAGCAATCTGGGCAACGAGCAGGATCTGACTTTCGAAAACACGCTCATGACCATCTCGTTCAATTCGATGGGCATGTACGCCGTCGGAGCCGACCCCGAACAGCGCGAGTTCTTCGGAACCTATGGCGTGGCGCGCGACGTCACGGAGCGCAAGCGCGCCGAAGCGATGATTTCCTATCAGGCTTACCACGACATCCTCACCGATCTTCCCAACCGGGTTCTCTTCAAGGATCGCCTGGGTCTCGCCGTCATCCAGGCCAAGCGTAACCGCTGCGGGTTGGCGGTCATGTTCATCGACCTCGACCGGTTCAAGCTGGTTAATGACACCTTGGGGCACGTCAAGGGCGACGAATTGCTGCAGCAGGTCGCTAGCCGTCTGAAAAATTGCCTGCGGCGCGGCGACACGCTGGCCCGCCTCGGTGGCGACGAATTCACCGTCGTGTTGCCGGAATTGCGCGAAAAAAACGACGCCGAACTCATTGCGGAAAAATTCCTCGAAGCCTTGCGGCTACCGTTTGTGCTTGAAGGCAGCGAGTTTCATATCTCGGCGAGTATCGGTATCTCGGTCTATCCGGAAGACGGCGAGTCGATTGATGAACTGTTGCGCCATGCCGACATGGCGATGTACCACGCCAAGGCGCAGGGCAAGAACGGCCATGCCTTCTATGAAGAAGCCATGTACGACGCAACCTATCGCGAGATGACGCTGGAAAAGAGCATCCGGCGGGCGCTGGAGCAGAATGAGCTGGTGATGTATTACCAGCCGCAAGTCGACGTCGCGACAGGATGCATTTCGGGAGCGGAGGCGCTGATTCGATGGAATCATCCCGAACGTGGGGTGCTCTCGCCCGGCGAATTCCTGCCTTTTGCTGAAGAGCACGGACTGATGATTCCGATCACCGACTGGATGCTCCAGGCAGTTTGCAAGGACATGCGTGACAGGGCGCAGGCAGGGCTTGCCCCGATTCGCATATCGATGAACGTCTCGCCGCAGTATCTTGACCGGGGAGACTTCGCCGAACGCATGCGCCAGGTGCTGCCGCAATATGGCATTCCGCCGAAGCAGATCGAAGTCGAAATTACTGAAAATATCTGCATCCGCAACCCGCAGCACGTCAACGAACAACTGACACGCCTGTGTCAGATCGGCGTCAGCGTGGCCATTGACGATTTCGGGACGGGATATTCGTCACTCTCGTACCTGCACCGTTTCCCCATTCACACGGTAAAGATCGACCAGTCGTTCGTGAAGGAAATCCAGCGCGAGGACGGGCATTTCCCCGTCGTTCTGGCCATCATCTCGATTGCCAAGGGATTGGGGCTCAACCTCATCGCGGAAGGTGTCGAAACGGAAGTGCAGGCGCGCTATCTCGAGCAGTGCGGCTGTACGACGATGCAGGGATATCACTACTTCCAGCCGATCCCTGCCAGAAGCCTTTTCGAAGTACTGCATCAACAACAGGCAATTTGCTGCTGACCGGTCGCCCTATAGCGCTTGCGGGGTACTAACCCCAACAGGCGCCGGAGGCAAGTCAACAACTGCCGAAACGGCTATTCCCACTCAATAGTGGCCGGCGGCTTTCCGGAAATGTCGTACACCACGCGGTTGATTCCGCGTACTTCATTAATGATCCGGTTGGACACCTTGCCGAGCAAGCTATGCGGCAACTCGGCCCAGTGCGCGGTCATGAAATCCTGCGTCTGGACGGCACGGAGAGCCACAACGTATTCATAGGTACGCCCGTCGCCCATCACGCCGACCGATTTTACCGGGAGAAATACAGCGAAGGCCTGGCTGGTCTTGTCGTACCAGTCGGCGGCGCGAAGCTCGTCGATAAAGATGGCGTCGGCGCGGCGCAGCAGATCGGCGTACTCCTTCTTGACTTCACCAAGGATGCGGACGCCCAGCCCCGGTCCGGGGAACGGATGGCGATAGACCATCTCGTGCGGCAATCCCAATGCGATGCCGAGTTCGCGCACTTCGTCCTTGAACAGCTCGCGCAGCGGTTCGAGCAGCTTCAGGTTGAGCGTCTCGGGCAAGCCGCCGACGTTGTGGTGACTCTTGATGGTATGCGCCTTTTTTGTCTTCGATCCGGCCGATTCGATTACGTCCGGATAGATGGTGCCTTGGGCCAGCCATTTGGCGTTGGGCAGCTTGCTGGCTTCGGCCTGAAAAACCTCGACGAACTCGCGACCGATGATCTTGCGCTTTTGTTCTGGGTCAGCCACGCCGGAGAGATGGCCCATGAACTGGGCGGTGGCATCCACATGGATGACTTTCACACCGAGATTGCGCGCGAAGGTCTGCATGACCTGCTCCGCTTCGTTCAGGCGCAACAAGCCATTGTCGACAAAAACACAGGTGAGCTGATCGCCGATGGCACGGTGCAGCAGGGCCGCGACGACAGAAGAATCAACGCCGCCGGACAGTCCGAGAATGACTTCTTCCGTCCCGACCTGCTGGCGCACTTTGGCGATCGCTTCCTCCACGTAATCAGGCATGTTCCAGTCGTGCCCGCAACCGCAGATTTCGTGGACGAAACGCGCGAAGATTTCCTTGCCCTTGAGGGTATGCGTCACCTCCGGGTGGAACTGAACCGCGTAAAACTTGCGCGATTCGTCAGCCATCGCGGCGATCGGACAGGAGTCATTGCCGGCGATCACCTTGAAGCCTGAGGGCATCTCGGTCACCTTGTCGCCGTGGCTCATCCAGACGTCAAGGTAGGCGCTGCCATCCGGCGCGACGCGATCCTGGATCGAGTGAAACAGGCTGGAATCACCTTGCGCCCTGATTTCGGCGTAGCCAAACTCACGCTTCCCGGAACTCTCGACCTTGCCGCCGAGTTGCTGGGCCATCGTCTGCATTCCGTAGCAGATTCCGAGCACCGGCACGCCCAACTCGAAAACGACCTGCGGCGCACGCCACTCTTCGGCTTCGTATACGGAGTTCGGACCGCCGGAGAGGATGATGCCGTTCGGCTTGAATTCGCGAACGAAATCCTCGCTGACATCGTAGGGATGCAGTTCGCAATAGACCCGCTGTTCACGGACCCGTCTGGCGATCAGTTGGGTAACTTGGGAGCCGAAGTCAAGGATGAGGATTTTCTGGTGAGCCATTTTCGCGCCTTGAATAAACAAGGGCGGCTCGCAAGCCGCCCTTCGGAGAAATGAACGATCAGTCGACGTGGTAGTTCGGGGCTTCCTTGGTGATCTGGACGTCGTGGACATGCGATTCACGCACGCCGGCAGACGTAATCTCGACGAAGGCCGCACGCTCGTGCATGTCGGCAATCGTTGCGCAACCGAGGTACCCCATCGAAGAACGCAAGCCGCCCATCAACTGGTGAATCACCGCCAGAACTGAGCCTTTGTAGGGAACGCGGCCCTCGATCCCTTCCGGAACCAGCTTGTCGATATTGGCCGAGCCGTCCTGGAAATAGCGATCTGCCGCGCCATCGGCCATTGCCCCGATCGAACCCATGCCGCGATAGGACTTGTACGAGCGCCCCTGGAACAATTCGACTTCGCCGGGAGCCTCTTCGGTACCGGCAAACAAGCCGCCGAGCATGACGCAATGACCGCCGGCCGCAATCGCCTTGCAGATATCACCGGAGTAGCGAATCCCGCCGTCGGCAATCAACGGTACGCCGGTTCCCTTCAGCGCGTCCGAAACCATCTGAATAGCCGTGATCTGGGGAACCCCGACGCCCGCGACGATCCGCGTCGTGCAGATCGAACCCGGGCCGATTCCGACCTTGACTCCATCGGCCCCATGATCGATGAGTGCCATCGCTGCATCTGCCGTTGCGATATTACCGCCGACCACCTCGATCGACGGGAAATTGTTCTTGACCCAACGCACACGCTCGAGAACGCCTTGGGAATGTCCATGAGCCGTATCGACAACGATCACATCGACACCGGCTTCTGCGAGCAACTCGGCTCGCTCTTCGGTTCCCGCGCCGACACCGATGGCAGCACCGACACGCAAGCGACCGAGCGGATCCTTGCATGCATCCGGATGTTCGGTCGTTTTGATAATGTCCTTGACCGTAATCAACCCACGCAACTCGAATGCGTCGTTGACAACCAGCACTCGCTCCAGGCGGTGCTTGTGAATCAGTGCTTTCCCTTCCTCGACGGTTGCACCTTCCTTGACGGTAACCAGTCGCTCCCTCGGCGTCATGATGTTGTGAACAGGCTGATCGAGACTGGTTTCAAAACGCAGATCCCGGTTGGTCACGATTCCGACAACTACAGCGCCGTCAAGGACGGGAAAACCCGAAATCTTGTGCTGTCTGGCAAGTTCCACCACATCGCGTACCGACATCGTTGGCGGGACCGTAATCGGATCCTTCAGGATGCCTGATTCGAAACGCTTGACCTTGGACACCTCGGCGGCCTGCGCTTTCGGCGAAAGGTTTTTGTGGACGATGCCGATGCCACCTTCCTGCGCCAGCGTGATCGCCAGCCGGCTTTCAGTCACCGTATCCATGGCGGCCGAAACCAGGGGCATGTTGAGGGAGATGTTGCGAGTCAGGCGCGTCTGGAGGCCGACATCGCGAGGTAAAACGGTGGAATGAGCAGGCACCAACAGGACGTCGTCAAACGTGAGAGCCTTTTGAATTACACGCATGGCCTATAATCCGATGTCACAAAAACATATTATACAGCATGCTCCTTGACTCAGGACCGCCATGAAACGAATCGCTCTCCTTGCCGCAGTAGCCGCCATCACCTTCTCGGCCCACGCACAGATTTACCAATGGAAGGACGAGAAGGGGAAAACTGTAATCTCCGACAAGCCCCCCGTTGGCGCAGTTCAAGCGCAGAAAAAATTTGGCGCCGGCACCTCCTCAACCAGTGCGCCGACGCAAAAATCGCTTGCCGAACGCGAAATGGACTTCCGAAAAAGGCAGAAGGAATCACAGGATCTTGCCGGAAAGACCCGCAAGGAGGAAGCCGCTGCCGCTGACAAGCAGGAGAACTGCAACAACGCACACCGGCAACTCCAGTTGCTCGAATCCGGCGAGCGAGTCGCGCTGCGGGACGAAAAAGGCGAACGATATTTCATGGACGATGCGCAGCGTAGCCAGGAAATTGCGAAGGCACGCTCGTTCCTTGAGTCGAACTGCAAGTAAACGCCTGAAAATAGCGCTGTACGGGCCGGGAGCTGTCCCGGCCACCGATTTCCTCCCCGTTGCGGATCGACTCTTCCGTTGATCTCGCTTCGCTCAACCGGCCATAAAATTGCTTAAGGCGGTTCGTTACTTTATTCTTCGCCTTTTGCCCGGCCAGCGTCGCCAACATGAGCATCATTCTGAAAACTCCCGACGAAATCGAAAAAATGCGGGTTGCCTGCCGGCTCGCCGCAGAAGTACTCGACTACATCGCGCCTTTCGTCAGACCCGGCGTGACGACCGGCGAACTGGACAAGCTCTGCCATGACTATATGGTCGATGTGCAGGGCTGCATCCCCGCCCCGCTGAACTACACCCCTTCGGGCTACAAGCCGTATCCAAAATCGACCTGCACGTCAGTCAACCATCAGATCTGTCACGGCATTCCCGGCGAACGACAACTGAAGAATGGCGACATCGTCAATATCGACATCACCACGATCAAGAACGGTTATCACGGCGATACCAGCCGGATGTTCGTGGTCGGCGAGGCATCGATCCAGGCAAAAAGACTGTGCGATGTCACGTTCGATTGCATGTGGAAAGGGATCGAGCAGGTTCGCCCGGGCGCACATCTGGGGGATATCGGCCACGTCATCCAGCAATACGCCGAGGCTGCCGGCTTTTCGGTGGTACGCGAGTTTTGCGGACACGGAATTGGAGCCAGCTTTCACGAGGATCCGCAGGTCGTTCACTACGGACAACCGGGCACCGGTGTCGCGTTACGCCCGAACATGATCTTCACGATAGAACCGATGATCAACGCCGGCAAAGCCGCGATCCGCACACTCGCGGACGGTTGGACCGTCGTCACCAAGGACCACAGCCTCTCGGCGCAGTGGGAACATACCGTTCTCGTCACCGAAACGGGCTACGAAATTCTCACTGTCTCCGACGGGATGCGCCCGCCGCCTGAATGGATTGAATGACCCCATGAAACTCGATTCTGCAGCCCGATCAGATTTGCTTTCCCGCTACAAGTCGAGGGTTCAGAAAGGTCAACAAGAACTGCGCGAGCAGTACAACCAGGATCCTGATCCGGCCCGACTGCTTTACGAACGCAGTCATCTGGTTGATGAAGTGCTTCGTGATCTGTGGACGGAACTGCACTTCTCGGACAGCCTCGCGCTGGCGGCGGTCGGTGGGTACGGCCGGGGCGAATTGTGGCCGTATTCGGATATCGATCTGCTCATCCTGCTGCCCGCTGACCCGGACGCCGTGTTGGCGGAACAACTGGAGCAACTGGTAGGGCTGTTCTGGGATATCGGCCTGGAAATTGGCCACAGCGTCAGAACCGTGGAAGACTGCCTCAAGGAGGCAGAAGGCGACCTGACAGTGCAAACAGCGCTGGTCGAAGCCCGCCTGATTATCGGCAATTACGCCTTGTTCACCCGGATGGTCTCGGAATTCAAGAACCACCTTGATCCACAGGCGTTTTACCACACCAAACGCATCGAACAGGAAGAACGTTACCGGCGCTATCACGAATCTCCCTACAGCCTCGAACCGAATTGCAAGGACAGCCCGGGGGGGCTGCGCGACCTGCAAACCATACTGTGGATTGCGCAGGCGACCGGTTATGGCAACAGCTGGAAGGATCTCAAGCGCCACGGGTTCATCACCTACCAGGAAGAGCAAGGGCTGGAGCGACGGGAACGCTTCCTCCAGCAATTGCGCATTCACCTGCACTTCCATGCTCGGCGACGTGAAGACCGCTTGCTCTTCGACTATCAAACGGCACTGGCTGAACAGCTCGGATTCGAAGCCACGCCGGCGAAGCGGGCCAGCGAACAGCTCATGCAGGAGTACTACCGCACGGCCAAGACGATCATGCAACTGAACACGATTCTGTTGCAGAACATGGGCGCCGCGATCTTCCCCCCGCCAGAGCAGGCACCGCAGCCGATCAACGAGCGCTTCCAGAATGCGCACCAGTTGCTCGATGTCATGCACGAGCGGGTGTTCAGCCAACACCCGGGGGCGATGCTCGAAACCTTCCTGATCATGGCGCAGCATTCCGAACTGAAGGGGCTGACGGCGAGAACGATCCGGTCGCTATGGCGGGCACGCAAGCTGATCGACGACGATTTCCGCAGCGATCCGCTGAACAAGGAACGCTTCGTCGAGATATTCAAGCAGCAGCGAGGTGTCCTCCACGAGTTGCGGCGCATGAACCAGTTCGACATTCTCGGCCGCTATTTGCCGAAATTCGGGACGATCGTGGGGCAGATGCAACATGACCTGTTCCACGTATACACCGTGGACCAGCACATCCTGCAGGTGTTGCGCAACCTGCGGCGTTTTTCCGATTCCGCATTTACTCACGAATATCCGTTCTGCAGCCAGTTGATCAGCGAATTCGAGCGCCCTTGGCTGTTGTATATCGCCGCCCTATTCCACGACATCGCCAAGGGACGCGGCGGTGGCCATTCCGAGCTTGGCGCGATCGATGCAGAGGAGTTCTGCCGCGAGCACGGATTGTCGGAAGAGGACTCCGAATTGATCGTCTGGCTGGTTAAAAATCACCTTGTGATGTCCAACGTCGCTCAAAAGCAAGATATTTCCGATCCGGACGTCGTCGCCGCGTTCGCCAAAATAGCGAAAGACGAACGTCACCTGACCGCTCTCTATCTGCTGACGGTCTCCGATATCCGGGGTACCAGCCCGAAAGTATGGAATTCTTGGAAAGGCCAGTTGCTGGAGGGGTTGTTCAACCAGACGCGGCGTCTCCTGCTCTCTGGTGGTCAAGTCCCGGCACAGGGAATCATCCAGGAACGCAAGGCCGAAGCGGTTCGCCTGATGCTTTATCACGGCATCCATGAGTCCGCGCACGAGCAGCTGTGGAGCCAACTCGACACCGCTTACTTCCTGCGGCATTCCGCCGAGGAAATCGCCTGGCACACGCGCGCCCTGCACTACCGCATCAACAGCGAGGAGCCGGTCGTCAAGGCACGCCTTAACCCCCATGGCGACGGCATCGAAGTCATGGCCTACACCCGCGACCAGCGCGATTTGTTCGCACGCTTGGTCGGCTTCTTCGGCCGGGCCGGCTACAACATTCTCGATGCGCGTATCCACACGACGAAACATGGCTACGCCTTGGACAGTTTCATCATGCTCGACGTCACCGGGCGTGACAGCGATCGCAGCATGATCAACTACATCGAGCATGAACTGAAGGACAGGCTGATTCATCAAGGGCCGCCGGAGGCACCGGCGTCAGGGCGGATATCTCGGCAGGTCAAGCATTTTCCGATTCAGCCGCAGGTCACCATCGAGAACGACGAAAAAGGGGCGCAGTTTGTCCTTTCCGTCAGCGCAGCAGACCGTCCGGGTCTGCTCTACACGGTCGCCCAAGTGATCGCAGCACACGGCGCCAACCTGCATACAGCCAAGATCGTCACGCTCGGCGAGCGCGTCGAAGACACCTTCCTGATCACCGACGGTGATCTCGGGGAAGCTTCCAGCCGTATCAGGCTCGAAACGGAACTCCTGAATCAGTTGAAATCGTAGGGGAATCCCCTAGGGCTGTTCATTCGGATCCTGAATCGAGATCGGGGAAGAGCACGTCGGTAAAGCCGAACCGGCGGAAATCATCCATTCTCATCGGATACAGGACACCGTCCAGATGGTCGCATTCGTGCTGGACGACACGGGCATGAAACCCGTTCACGGTTCTGTCGATCGGATCGCCGTACTGATCGAATCCCTGATACCTGAGCTGCTGCCAGCGGGAAACCACTCCACGCAAGCCGGGAACGGAGAGGCACCCTTCCCAGCCGTCCTCGGTTTCTTCCGAGAGTGCAGTAAGTGTCGGATTGATCAGGACAGTGCGCGGCACGCTCTCGGCGTCCGGGTAACGCCCGCTGGCCTCGAAACCGAAGATCACCACCCGCAGCCCGACGCCGATTTGCGGCGCGGCAAGGCCAACGCCCTCGAAATGACGCATGGTGTCTTCCATATCGGCGATCAGCCCGTGCAACTCGGGGGTGTCGAAGTCAGTCACTTCCCGCGCACGTTGCCACAGGCGCGGGTCGCCCATTCTAAGAACAGGATGGATCGCCACAGCCCACCAGGCTTTCGATGACGGAGCGCACGTGCCCCATGGACTCCTGCAGGACCGCCTCGATGGCGTCGAAACTGATTCCGTTGAGACTGTCGGCCCGGCCCGCCGCGTAGTTGGACACCACGTTGATGGCCGCGTAAGGCACATTCAATTCTCTGGCCAAGGCAGCTTCCGGCATGCCGGTCATACCCACGACGTCGGCACCGTCACGCTCGTAGCGGTTGATCTCCGCCGCGGTTTCCAGGCGGGGGCCCTGCGTCGCGGCATAGACCGCCGAATCCTTGACGGCGACGCCGGCGAGTCTGGCCGCCTTGATCAGCTGGGCGCGCAACGCACCGTCGTAGGGCTCGGTGAAATCGATGTGCACGACCGGGCTATCGTGCCCCTCGTGGTACGTCATCCTCCGCCCCCAAGTGTAGTCGATGATCTGGTGCGGGATGATCACATCGCCTGGCCGGAGGTCGGCCCGGATGCCGCCAACCGAGGCCACCGAAACAATGGCCGTGGCGCCGCGCTTGCACAGTGCCCAGATGTTCGCCCGGTAATTCACCTCGTGCGGCGGGATGGTGTGCCCGTAGCCGTGTCGGGCCAGAAACGCCACCGGGCGGCCACAAATCTGCCCGAATGTCACCGCACCGGAGGCTTCGCCGTAGGGAGTACGCAAGACCTCACGGTGTGACACATCGAGATTGGCCAGTTGGCTCAATCCGCTTCCGCCAATGACTGCCAGCATGATCAGTTTTCCTTCATCGCATAGATGGCTGCGAGGTTGCGCCACTTGCCACTGACGTCCATGCCGAAGCCGAAGACGAAACGGTCGGGAACAGTCAGCGCCACGAAATCCGCCTGAATCGGCTTCACCTTGCCGTTCAGCTTGTCGGTTGCCACCGCCGTGTAGCAGGCTTTCGCGCCGAGCTCCTGCAGCCGTTCGACGATGGCAGCCAGGGTTAGGCCCTCATCGAGGATGTCGTCGAGAATCAGCACCGTGCGCCCTTCCACCGACGTCCAGGGCGCCGAGCGCCAGGACAACGCGCCGCCCGATGTTTCCTTGCCGTAGCGGGTCACGTGCATGTAGTCGAAGTCGAGCGGGAACTCCAGCTGCGTCAGCAGCTGGCCGGCAAACGGCACGCCGCCGCTCATGACGCAGAGTACCAGCGGGTTCGTTTCACCCAGTTTCTCGGTGATTTCCCCGGCCACACGGCTTACCGCGGCCGACACGGTCTCGGCCGAATGGATGACCTCCGCGTTGCCCAGAATCTCCCTCGCTTCCAGAATATCTGTCATTCGTGTTCCAGTTTTTTAAGGTAATTGGCGAATTCCTCGCCGACTTCATGATGACGCATGCCCAACTCGACGGTCGCCTGCAGATAGCCGAGCTTGGAGCCGCAATCGTAACGCGTGCCCTGATAACGATGTGCCAGGACCTGCTCTTCGCGCAGCAACGAAGCGATGCCGTCGGTTAGCTGGATTTCGCCGCCGGAACCCGGCGTCACGTTTTCCAGATGATGGAAGATGCGTGGCGTGAGGATGTAACGTCCGACCACACCGAGGGTCGATGGCGCCTCTTCGGGCTTGGGCTTCTCGACGATCGCCTCGATCCGCTCGATCCGATCGGCGACCGGCGCCGACTTGACGATGCCGTAGCTGCGAGTATCGGCCAACGGCACGTCGAGCACGCCGATCACCGAACAGCGATAGTAGTCGAATACGTCGGCCATCTGCTTCATGACCGGCGGTTCGCCGTCGAGCAGGTCGTCGGCCAGCAGGACGGCAAATGGCTCGTTGCCGATCACCGGCTTGGCGCAGAGGATCGCATGCCCCAGGCCAAGCGCTTCGGGCTGGCGGATGTAGATGCAGTTGATATTTTTCGGCAGCATGTTCTGGACGAACTCGAGCATTTCGGTCTTGTGCCGCAGTGCCAGCTCGCTTTCCAGTTCGTATGCCTTGTCGAAATGGTCCTCGATTGCCCGTTTTGTCCGCCCGGTAACAAAGATCATGTCGGTCACGCCCGCCGCCACGGCCTCCTCGACCGCATACTGGATCAGCGGCTTATCCACGATCGGCATCATTTCCTTCGGACTAGCCTTGGTCGCCGGGAGAAAACGGGTTCCGAGACCGGCGACGGGGAATACGGCTTTTTTAAGCTTGCTCATTGTTAGATCCTTTCAGTTGTCGAGGAGCGACCGCAATTGTGCCTCATCAATGACATTCAGATTTAGCGAAACAGCCTTTTCGAGCTTGGAGCCCGCTTCTGCGCCAGCAACGACATAATCCGTCCTTTTCGACACCGATCCGCTCACCTTGCCGCCGGCGCCCTCGATCAGCGCCTTGGCCTGTTCCCGCGAAAGCGAGGGCAAGGTGCCGGTCAAAACAAATGTCTTGCCGGAGAGTGCTCCGCCGGTCGGCTGCGGTTCGCCTTCGGTCCAGGCGACACCGGCGGCGCGAAGTTGCCGGACAACCTCGATATTGTGCGGCTCATCGAGAAACTGCCGCAGGCATTGCGCCACCACCGGACCGACATCCGCTACCTCTAGCAAGGCAGACTCATCTGCGGCCAGCAGGCGTTCCAGGCTGCCGAAATGCCGAGCGAGGTCCTTGGCCGTCGCTTCGCCGACATTGCGGATGCCGAGCGCAAAGATGAAACGGGCGAGGGTTGTCTGCTTGCTCTCTTCAATCGCCGCCAGCAGGTTATCCGCCGATTTTTCCGCCATCCGTTCGAGATTGACGAGCACCGACCGATCCAGCCGATAGAGATCGGCCGGGGTATGCACCAGATCGTTGTCGACGAGCTGTTCGACCAGTTTGTCGCCGAGACCCTCGATGTCCATCGCCCGCCGCGAAGCAAAGTGCAGCAGGGCCTGCTTGCGCTGCGCCGGGCAGTAG
This sequence comes from Propionivibrio pelophilus DSM 12018, assembly GCF_059569095.1. NCBI lineage: Bacteria > Pseudomonadati > Pseudomonadota > Betaproteobacteria > Rhodocyclales > Rhodocyclaceae > Propionivibrio > Propionivibrio pelophilus. The sequence continues at coordinate 162,606 of NZ_JCANUT010000002.1, forward strand.
AGTCCGCCGCTGCAGCGGGCCACCGCCTCGTCTTCTGCCCGGACGACGTGCGAGCCGCAGACCGGACAGGTGGCCGGCATGACAAACTCCGGCGCGAGAATCGGGCGTTTCTCGGGGAGGGAGCGCACCACCTCGGGGATGACATCACCGGCGCGTCGCACTACCACCGTGTCGCTGATACGCACATCCTTGCGTCGGACCTCATCCTCATTGTGCAAGGTCGCGTTGGTCACAGTCACCCCGCCGACGAAAACGGGCGCCAGCCGTGCAACCGGTGTCAGCGCGCCGGTACGGCCGACCTGCACGTCGATGCCGAGCACCTCGGTCGTCGCCTCTTCGGCGGGGTACTTGTGCGCCACGGCCCAGCGCGGCTCGCGTGAAACGAACCCCAACTCCTGCTGCAGCGCCAGCGAATTGACCTTATAAACCACGCCGTCGATATCGAACTGCAGCTGTCCGCGCCGCTCGCCGACGCGGGCGTGAAACGCGGCCAATGCCTCGGGGCCGCTCAGGACGGCGCGTTCGGGACATACCGGGAGCCCCAAGGTAACGAGGGCATCCAGCACCTCGCTATGCGTCTGTGGAACAGCCCATCCTTTGGTTTCGCCCAGACCGTAGGCGAAAAAGGACAGCGGCCGGGTTGCCGCGATCCGGGAGTCGAGCTGGCGGATACTCCCCGCCGCGCCATTGCGCGGGTTGACCAGCGTCTTTTCACCCCGGCTCAGCGCACGGGCGTTGAAGCGCTCGAAGTCGGCCCGCTTCATGTACACCTCGCCGCGCACTTCAAGCACTTCGGGAGGATGGGCGGCATGCAGGCGCAACGGCACCTGGTTGACCGTTCGCACGTTCTCGGTGACATCCTCGCCGGTCTCGCCGTCGCCGCGCGTCACGGCACATACCAGAACCCCTGCTTCGTAGCGCAGGTTAATTGCCAGACCGTCGAATTTCAGTTCGGCGGCGTACTCGACCGGCGGATCATTCTCGGCGAGTCCCAACTGGTTGCGCACCCGCGCATCGAAGGCGTAGGCGCCGCTCGCCTCCGTGTCCGTCTCGGTGCGGATCGAGAGCATCGGCACGACGTGGCGCACCGGCCGGAACGATTCGAGCGCTTTTCCCCCCACCCGCTGCGTCGGCGAATCGCACGTTACGAGTTCTGGGTGCGCGGCTTCGAGCGCCTGCAGTTCGCGAAACAGCCGATCGTACTCGGCATCGGAAATTAGCGGATCGTCAAGGACGTAATAACGATGATCGTGCGCTTCGATTTCGGCACGCAGTTCCCGCAGTCGTTCCACAACGTCCATCCTGTCGGCGTCCGTATCAGGAGAACAGGCGTCGGGCCAGCGGACTGCCGGCGTGCAAGTCGTGCTCGGCGAGCACCGCCTGATATTGCGTGATCTGCTTGCGGATCGGTTCCAGCGCCTTTTCCGAGAGGGGGCGGCGGTTGTCATCGACCAGGGCACCGTGAAGGACGTCGGCGAAACGCCGCGCCGTATCGACCATCTGGTTGAATACCCTCTCCCCGTGCGCCACGCACGGTACATCGAGAAGGAAGGTCAGACCCTGCGCATTCAGTGTCTTGATCGTTTCCGCGGAAAAGCCCGACGGATCCTGATTCAGCAGGACATAGAGAATGTTGCCATCGTCGTCGCGGCGCACGAAGCGCTTGCCCGCGTCGAGCGTCATCCCGGCCGCCTCGGCCAAGGCACGCAGCTTGGTGCCGGGAAACGCCTGCCCCTCGCTGATCACGTTGATGCCGATCTGGATGTCCACGCCGGCACAGAACTCATCGAGTTTCGCAGCGGCATCGAGCGCCGGCTGGCGATGCGGCAGCTCGACGAGGCCCATGAGCTGATCGGCAAAATCCTGCACGGTGACGGAAAAAACCGTCAATTCGTCATCGGACACCGGACCTTGCCGGTTGGCCAATTGCAGACCGACGCGGAGATGGCGGTACTCGGCCGCGCTTTCCCCTGAGACACTTTCCCACTCGCCGTTTTCCTCGTTGTAGCCAACGAAGCGGACCGGCTTGCGCACGCGCGCCTGCAGATCCCGCTGCGCTTCCGCGATGCGCGATGCAGGAGCAGGTTCGACGGCGTCGATGGCCGCGATGAAATCGGCGTGCGGGGTCAAGAGTTGTGTCTCGGTCATCGGTCGGGCCTGGGCAGCCCGGCGTGGTGCGGGAGGAGGCATCTCTACCTGCGCAGGCACGGGAGAAACCTCTGGAGACGGCGCGTACTCTTTCGCACTCTCGTCCAACGCAGCGGAATCGTCCTGCTCTGGCGCAATCCCCGGCTGCGCAAAAGATTCGTCACCGAGAACCGGCTCGATGCGCTCGCCAGATAGCGGCGCATGACGCGGCGAGCCGATTTCAGGATTGTTCGGTTGCAGATCCTGGCCAGGAAACGCATCTGCCTCATGAGTCTGAACGCGCGAAGCATCATCCGAGGGTGTCTCAAGCAGCACGTCCGGATGGCTGGCTTTCATCGCCGTCTCCGCCGCCTTGCGCTGACGGACCTCCTGCCACTTGTTGTATCCCAGCACGCCCACCACGGCAACCGCGCCCAGGCCAATCAACCCCATCTGCAATTCGGTCATATTTCGTCCTAAACGATCTGTTCGCGCATCCGCAGCGCTTCTTCCATATCCACTTCGACGATGCGTGAAACACCCGACTCCTGCATCGTCACGCCGACCAGTTGCTGCGCCATTTCCATGGCGATCTTGTTGTGGCTGATGAACAGGAACTGGGTATTGGCCGACATGCGCCGCACCATCGCGCAAAAACGTTCGGTGTTGGTATCGTCCAGCGGCGCATCCACTTCGTCAAGCAGGCAGAACGGCGCCGGATTGAGCTGGAACATGGCGAACACCAGGGCGATCGCCGTCAATGCCTTTTCGCCGCCGGACAGCAAGTGAATCGTCGAGTTCTTTTTGCCCGGCGGCTGGGCCATGACCTGCACGCCAGCATCGAGGATTTCCTCGCCGGTCATGATCAGCTTGGCTTCGCCACCGCCGAAGAGGATCGGGAACAGTTCGCCAAAGCTGCGGTTGACCGCGTCGTAGGTCGATTGCAGAAGATCGCGCGTTTCCCGGTCGATCCGCCGGATGGCGTTCTCCAGCGTTTCCATCGCCTGCGTCAAGTCGTCCGACTGCGCGTCGAGAAAACCCTTGCGCTCGCGGGCGGATTCGAGTTCGTCCAGCGCCGCCAGGTTGACCGCGCCCAGCGCTTCGATCGATCGCTGCAAACCGGTGATCGCACCCTGCAACGGACCCGGCCGCACCCCGGCGAGCTCCGGCATCAGGCCGGCCTCGTCGGCGTTGACTTCCTGAAGTTGACCGGCGAGTTGCTCGACGTTGAGCGCCGCCGCCTGTTCCTTGAGGCGCAATTCACTGATCCGTTCGCGCAGCGGCTCGAGACTGTGCTCGACCCGCATCCGCTGCTCTTCGAGTCCGCGCAGTTCAGCGGTGGCAACCTCCAACGCGTCGCGCGCCGCCGCAAGAGCCTGTTCGCACGCGACCCGTTGTTCGAGCGCGGCCTGCAGCTTGGGCTCCAGATCCTCTGCCTGCATGGCCTGCGCGTTCTCCTCGCAGTGAGCTAGTTCGTCGACGATGCGGCCGATCTGCTTCTGCGCCAGAGCACGGTTGTTGGTGACTTCGTCGATCTTGCCGCGGCATTCGCGCTGCGAAAACTGCGCTTCGCGCAATTCACGTTCGACGGCACTGACGCGCTCGCGCTCGTCGCGCAAGGCCCGCTCGGCCTGTTCAAGGCGGCCCAGCGCGCCGCTCATCGTCTGCTGCAGTTCGCGGATTTCTTCGCGCTGCGTTTCGATTGCCTCCTCGGCGATGAACAGCCGTTCGTTCTCGGTCTCTTCCTCCGCAGCCATCTCTTCGAGCGCGGCGTCGATCTGTGCCTGCCGCTCGCGGAAGCGGTCCAGCGCCTGCGCCAGCTTGAGCGTCTCGACCTGGATGGCATGCGCCTGTTCCTGCAGGTCGTCGAGCTGTTTTCTCGCCGATTGCAGGGCATTCTGCGCATCCGCCGCCCGCGCTTCAAGTTCGGCCAAACGGCCCTGCTCTTCCTCGACACGCTCTTCCAGCGTGACAATCGTTCCCGCCAGCTCGTCGATTTCCCTCTGACGTTCGAGCAGGCCGTGTTCCGCCGCATCCGGCGCGAACAGCAACACGCTCTGGCGGGTGACGATGTCGCCGGCGGGGGTCACGCAACAGGCCGCCGGACTCAGATTTTCCCGCCGCGCCAGCGCCTCGCCCAGGCTGGCAACGGCAAAGACTTCGGCAAGCCATTCGTCGAGCACCGCGGAGAGCACCGGGTTGTCGCAACGAATACGGGTGCGCAGGCTGCCCTCGCCCGGCTCGGCAATCACCGCTTGCGGCAACAGCAATGTCAGCTTGCCTCCCGGGCGCTCTGTGCTCCACGCCGGATCGACAGCACCGGTCGGCAACGCATTCAGGCGCTCGCGCAACACGGCCTCGACCGCGTCCTCCCAGCCGGCCTCGACGTGCAGCGACTTCCAAAGCGGGTGACTGTTGTCGATGCGGTGCCGCTGCAGCCAGTCGTTGAGCTTGCCGTCGCCCTGCATCCGTCGCTGTAGTTGCTCCAGGGCCGCACGGCGAGCGTGCGCCTCGGCGCGATCCTTCTGCGCATGCTGCACGCGGGCCATGATCTCGCGCCGCTGCTGGTCGAACGAGGGCAATTCCCGTTGGCGGCTCGCCACTTCGTCCTGCGCCTCGACGATGCGTTCGCGCAATTCGGCCAGCGTTTCCTGCTTGATCTCGTACGCTTCGGTATCGGGAACCGGCAGCGCGCCCCGTTCCTGCTGCAACCGTTCGCGGCGGCCGGCGAGGATCTGCAGCGAGCGCTGGGCGTGTCCATGGTTGGCGATCTCGACCTGCAGACGCTTGTCGGCCTGCGCCAGGTCGTTGCGTTGGCTGCCCACCTCGTCCTGCGCCGCGGCGAAGGCGTCTTCCGCCATCGGCAGCCGCTCCTGCTGCGCGGCGAGGCGCATTTCGCCCTGTTCGACGCGCTCGTCGGCCAACAGGAGCAACTCCTGCCAGCGCTCGTGATCTGCTTCGAGCTTTTCGAACTGCCCTTCCCAATGGATCTTGTCTTCGGCAAGCTGAGCTAGACGGGACTGGTATTCATGCTGCGATTCGCGCCGGTGGCGAATCTCCGCTTCCAGCCGCGCCACTTCGGCGTTGGCCGTAAACAGCGCGCTCTGGGCGGTGTGCAGACCGTCGCTGTTGGCGAAGTGCCGTTCCCGGGTTTCTTCCAGCCGCGCTTCCGTCTCGCGCAAGGCGGCATTCTGCCCTTCGAGGCCCGTGACCGCGGCGTCGATCTCGTGCGCCAACCGCTCGCGTTCCGCCTGCGCCTCGTTGCGCTTGAGCAGCCAGAGCAGTTGCTGCTTGCGCGTCATCTGGTCGTGGTATTCGCGGTACTGCCGGGCGATCGCCGCCTGTCCTTCCAGACGCTCCATCTGCGAACCGAGTTCGGCGCGGATGTCCTCGACCCGGGTGAGATTCTCGCGCGTGTCGGCGAGCCGCCCTTCGGTTTCCTTGCGTCGTTCCTTGTACTTGGTGACGCCGGCGGCCTCTTCGAGGAAGACGCGCAATTCATCCGGCCGCGCCTCGATGATGCGCGAGATCGTCCCCTGCCCGATGATCGCGTAGGCGCGCGGCCCCAGGCCGGTGCCGAGAAACAGGTCGGTAATGTCCTTGCGCCGGACGTGCAGGTTGTTGATGTAATACTCGGACTGTCCGTTGCGGGTGAGCACGCGCTTGACCGACAACTCGGTATATTGCGACCACTGCCCGGCGATGCGCCCGAGCGAATTGTCGAAGACCAGTTCGACGGAGGCGCGCGACACCGCTTTGCGGGTACCCGAGCCGTTGAAGATGACGTCCTGCATCGACTCGCCGCGCAGTTCCGAGGCCTTCGACTCGCCCAGCACCCAGCGCACCGCGTCCATCACGTTCGACTTGCCGCAGCCATTCGGGCCGACGACGCCGACCAACTGCCCGGGAAGGGCGATGGTCGTCGGGTCGACAAACGACTTGAAACCGGCGAGTTTTAGTTTTGTCAGGCGCATTAAACAGAACGCAGCCGGGGGCTGCGTGCAAATTAAGGTCTTGAAAGCTCGGTATGACGGCGACACCCACGCGCCGGGCCGCCTATAATAGCATCTTGTTCCACCCACCGATTCAGCCATGACGACCCAGCCTTCCAAGACGCTCGAGACCTTCCCCACCCCCGCGCCGCACCGCGATTTCCACATCCACATGGAAATCCCCGAATTCACCTGCCTCTGTCCCAAGACGGGGCAGCCCGATTTCGCCACCCTGTTCCTCGACTACATTCCCGAAGACACCTGCGTCGAACTCAAGAGTCTCAAGCTCTACGTCTGGTCGTTCCGCAACGAAGGCTGCTTCCACGAGGCCGTCACCAACCGCATCCTCGACGACCTGGTACAGGCCACTCAACCCCGCTTCATGCGCGTGACCGCCAAGTTCTTCGTGCGCGGCGGCATCTTCACCAACGTGGTCGCCGAATACCGCAAGGACGGATGGACACCGCAGCCGCGGGTTGAACTGGTCGATTTCGACACCCAATCCAACACACGGGGGTAAGCACCATGACCGAACAAGCGACAACGCCCTCCCTTCTTGACGACCAACTGCTCGATCGTCTGGAATTCCTGCTCGACGATCCCGCGCTGGAAGAAGCCATGCGCCTGGATGAACTCCAGGGCTATCTCTGCGCAGCCCTTTCCGGCCCCACGCAGATCGACCCGGACGACCAACTGGTCGACATCCTCGGCAGCGAAGACGCGCTCGACAGCGATGCCGGCCAGGAGGCCGCGCAGATCATCGGGCTGTTTTCCAAGGCGCTTGAAGCCGATCTGGCGGCCGGCAACCCGCCGGTGTTGCTGCTCTACCCGAAGGATGAATCCGAAGACAGTCCGAGCGACTACCTGCCGTGGTGCCAGGCCTACCTGGCCGGCGTCGACCAAGCGGCGGAAGACTGGTTCGAGTGCCTCGAAGAGGGCCGCGGCGAGGACGCCGAGGAACAAACCAACTACCTCGACGAACGCCTGTTCCCCCTGATGGTGCTGACTGGCGAAGCCGAAGCCGCCGCCAGGGAACACGGCGAGGAATGGCCGGAAGGCGACGAGCGTACGGAGATCGAGCAGGACTGCGAGGAGGACCTGCCACAGGCGGTGGTCGACATCTATCGCTTCTGGCTGGCCAAACGCGGCGTCGCGACGATCCGCAACGACGAACCCCGGATCGGCCGCAACGACCCCTGCCCCTGCGGCAGCGGGAAGAAGTTCAAGCAGTGCTGCGGGAAGGACTGATTTCATCCCTCCGCTGAACCGCCAGCGCACCGGCTGGCGGTTTCACCGCCCCCGTCACTACCCCCTTCTGATACGCGACAGTTCCTCGTCAGCCCGACGGCCGCGTGCCGCCGAGGCGACCTCCTTGTCCACGATGGTCTTCCCGATCGGCGCGAGCGCGATGCCGGCCAGCTTCAGATGCTGCACGGCGAACGGAATGCCGATGATGGTCACGAAGCAGGCGATCGCGGACATCACGTGCCCGAGCGCCAGCCACCAGCCGGCCAGGATGAACCAGATGATGTTGCCAAGGGCACCGAACCCTCCGGTGCCGATATCCCCCTGGCCGGAAAGATCCTCCCGGTCGATGGCTTCCTTGCCGAACGGGAAGAAGGTGAAGGTACCGATCACGAAACAGGCGCGCCCCCACGGGATGCCGACGATCGAGAGGAATGCCAGCACCCCGGCCAGCCACCATCCCAGGCCCATGAATACGCCGCCTAGGATGAACCAGAGAAAGTTGCCGATCACGCTCATGGGATGCTCCTGAAGTCAAATGGGTTGTCGCGAACCGCGCAACGATACCAAACCATTTGACACATCGCTCTGAAAATCAAGGCTCGAACGACAGCCTGAACGTGGTCGTTCCTTCGGCCGAGAATGCGGCGACATGTCCGCCGTGCGCCTCGACGATCGATTTGACGATGGCCAGGCCAAGGCCGGAGTGCGACCCTTCGCCGGCGCGCGACGGGTCGGCCCGGTAAAAGCGATCGAACAATCGCGGCAGATGTTCGGGAGGAATAGCCTCTCCGGTGTTAGCCACATCCACTTCCACAGCCGAACCATTGTGCCGAAGGCTTAGCGTGACACGACCACCGACACGGGTGTGGCGGATGGCGTTGGACAGCAGGTTGCTGATGGCCCGGCGAACCATCAGCCGGTCACCCTGGATCTCCCCCTCGCCGTCGCTCGTCAGTTCGACATCCTTTTCCTCGGCCGCCAGCCGATGAAATTCCACGAGATCGTCGACCAGCGGCGCCAGTTCCAGCGTTTCCCGGTTGGGCACGATCTGTCCGTCTTCGGCCTTGGCGATGAACAGCATGTCGGCAACCATGCGCGAAAGCCGCTCGTATTCTTCGACGTTCGAGGCAAGCACGTCGCGATACTCGTCGGGAGAGCGCGGCCGCGACAGCATCACCTGCGTCTGGGTCATCAGATTGCTGATCGGCGTGCGAAATTCATGCGCCAGATCGGACGAAAAATCCGAGAGCCGGCGGAACGATTCCTCCAGTCGCGCCAGCATCGCGTTCAGCGTATCCGCCAGATCGACCAGTTCTGCCGGTACGGCATCCAATGCCAGGCGGGCGTGCAGGCGCTGCGCCGTGATGTTTTCCGCCTCGCGCTTCATCGCCTGCAGGGGCGCGAGGCCGCGGCGCACCGCCAGCCATCCGAGCAGCCCGGTCAACACAGCGGCGAAGGCGACGAAGGCCCACAGCGTGAGACGAAATCCGGCCAGATACCGTTCGTGGTGGGTGATGTCGGTCGCTACGCCGACCACCACCGCCGGAACCCCGGCAATGCCGGTCGGCACGCTCGCCGAGATACCGCGCATCGGCGTCCCCCGCGCGGTGTGCCAGACACGCGGATGCGCGACATCGGACGCAGGATGGCCGGTGAGCAGTACGCCGGGAAATTCCGCGCCGCTGGTGGCGAACAGCAACTCTCCGTCTTGCAGAGCGACGACAACGGCAAGCCCGCGGTGTCCGACCAGCGCGTCATCGAGTTGCTGTGGAACGGCGACCAGATCGGTTCGCGACCGCGCCCTTTCGAGGATACGCTGCGTCAGATCGAGTTTGCCGGTGAGCACCTCGATATCCTGTTCAACGAAGTGCCGCTCGACCGTGCTGCCGATCAGGTAGCCGAGCGCGAGCAGTACCAGCGTCGACACCGTGGCAAAAAGCGCCGTCAGGCGCAGCGTGATCGACGCGCGGCCGACGGATTTCACGCCGCCCCCTCCGGCACGTCGAGGACGTAACCCATGCCGCGCACGGTACGCACCAGCTTCACCTCGAAATCGTCGTCGATCTTCGCCCGCAGGCGGCGCACGGCGACCTCGACCACGTTGGTGTCGCTGTCGAAGTTCATGTCCCACACCTGCGAGGCGATCAGCGAACGCGGCAGGACCTCACCTTGGCGCCGCAGCAGCAATTCGAGCAAGGCGAATTCCTTGGCCGTCAGGTCGATGCGCCGCCCGCCACGGGTCGCCCGGCGACGCAGGAGATCGAGTTCCAGATCGGCGGCGCGCAGCACGTCGGCCTCCTTGCTTTTGCTTCCGCGCCGCAACAGCGTCCTGACTCGCGCCAGCAGTTCGGAAAAGGCGAAAGGCTTGACGAGGTAATCGTCGGCGCCGAGTTCCAGCCCCTTGACGCGATCCTCGATCTGGTCACGGGCAGTGAGGAACAGCACCGGCATGTCGCTCCCCGCGCGCCGGATGCCCTGGAGAATTTGCCAGCCGTCGATGCCGGGAAGCATCACATCGAGAATCGCCAGATCATAGCCCTCGCTGGTTGCCAGATGCAGCCCGTCGAAGCCGTTGGCTGCCAGATCGACAACGAAACCGGCTTCGGCCAGCCCCTGCTTCAGATAGGTGCCGGTTTTGGCTTCGTCTTCGACCACCAGAATCTTCATTACTTTCCTTTCTTTTCGCCTCAGGCTCGGAATTCTCCGTCGTTTTCACGGCCCGCCGCAAAAGATTACAGAAATGTAATTCCCACGTCAGCGTTCTGTCAGATCGCGCGGTACACCATTGCGCCAATGGGATGCGAATGGCCAGGTTCGATTCGCACGCGACTTGGCGAGAGGAGAGACCGTGATCCGAGAATTTACTTGCCGCTCGATCCGTCGATTTTTGCTGGCAGGACTGCTTGCCGGCGCTTCGGCAACCCTACTGGCGCAGTCGGTTTCATTTGACGAGGGCGGCGACTGGCGGGACGCGAATGACACCGTAGGCCGGTACGGACGGGGGCACGCCGACGTACTCAAGTGGGAACAATCCAATCTCGCTGTTGCGCCCAGTGCGGGAACGCCCGTCGGACGCATCGTGCTGAGGACTCCGGATGCAGCAGTACGCGAAGCCTGGAACGCGCACTTTGAGCTAGCCTCCGCGTTGGCCACGCTGGGACCACAGGCGGCCGAACCTGCCGCTGCCGGTCGCTTGAACGATATCGATCCGGATGCGCGCCGTCGCGTCCACGAGATCGACGAAATTCTGGATGTAGCGGCTGACGCACGAAAGGCATGGATCAATGCTGTCGCGGCTCGGCAAGCCCTGAAAAACAGAGAGGTCGCGCTGCACGCAGCCGAAGCTGCCGGCGAGCTCGGCGCACGCATGGCTCGGCTCGGCAACTGGAGCCGTCTGCAGGAGGCACGAGTGCGGATTGCGACGGAAACGGCGCACATTGACGTGGCGAACACCGGATATGCACGCGCCACGGCCCAGGCTGAACTGCTCCGGAGCGTACGACTGATCGCCCCCTATTCCGACGTCGATATTCCCGAAGAGCTGCCCGGTTTGCCGGCTTCGATCTGGTCGGAAAAGGCCGTGCAACAACGAATCGAGGCACTGGAGAAAGTGCTTCCGCGCGCCAACGCCCTGCGCATGCGGGCCGACGCGGCGCTGGCGTGGCACGCCTACCGCGCCGGCCACGAAATCGCCCAGCGGCAACAGACGCTCCTGACACTGCAGGAGTTGGTGGCCGATGAAACCGTGCTGCACTACAACGGGATGCTCAAGAGCGTGTGGGATGTCCTTGCGGAGGCTCGCCGGCGAGCCGAAGCCGCTATCGCCGCCACCGAAGCATTGCGGGCCTTCTGGATCGCCGATGCTGACCTGCAGCACGTGCTGCTCGGGGGCGAACTGGAAGGATTCGTTTCTCTGGGCCAAGGCGTGAGCGGTGGAAACGCCTCCGCGGCACATTGAAAGGGAAGAACGATCATGAACCCACGCCGTCAATTCCTGACCAGGCTTGGCACCGGCATGGCCGCCCTCGCGGTCTCACGCCCGGCCCTCGCCGCTTTGCCCGATCCGGTGATGCGCGACAGCGCCGAAACCGCCTCGCCTCTTTTCCCGGCATCGGGACAGACCTACACGCCCGTGGTCACGCTCAACGGGTGGACTCTTCCCTGGCGGATGAACAACGGCGTCAAGGAATTCCACCTCGTGGCCGAACCCGTCGTGCGCGAAGTCGCGCCGGGTTTCAAGGTCAACATGTGGGGCTACAACGGACAGAGCCCGGGGCCGACGATCGAGGTCGTGGAAGGTGATCGCGTGCGCATCTTCGTCACCAATCGTCTGCCCGAGCACACCAGTGTCCACTGGCACGGCCAGCGCCTGCCCAACGGCATGGATGGGGTCGGAGGCCTGACCCAGCCACAGATTCCGTCAGGCAAGACCTTCGTTTACGATTTTCAGGCACGTCGCCCCGGCACCTTCATGTACCACCCGCACGCCGACGAGATGGTGCAGATGGCGATGGGCATGATGGGCTTCTGGGTAACGCACCCGAAAACCAGGCACCCGCACATTAGCCAGGTCGATCGCGATTTCTGCTTCCTGCTCAACGCGTTCGATGTCGAACCGGGCAGCAGGACACCGAAGATCAACACGATGACCGATTTCAACATCTGGTGCTGGAACAGCCGCATCTTTCCGGCCATCGACAGCCTGAACGTTCGTCTGAACGATCGCGTACGTATCCGCGTCGGCAACCTGACGATGACCAACCACCCGATCCACCTGCATGGTCACGAGTTCACCGTCACCGGCACCGACGGCGGTCCGACACCGCCCGCGTCGCGCTGGCCCGAGGTCACGACCGATATCGCCGTCGGCCAGATGCGGCAGATCGAGCTGATCGCCGACGAGGAAGGAGACTGGGCGCTGCACTGCCACAAGAGCCACCACACCATGAACGCGATGGGCCACGACGTCCCGACGATGATCGGCATCGACCACCGCGGCCTGCTGGGCACGATCCAGAAGGTCGTGCCCGATTACATGCTGATGGGCGAACGCGGCATGGCCGACATGGGCGCGATGGAAATGCCGCTGCCGGATAACACGGTACCGATGATGACCGGCAGCGGCCAGTACGGCCCGCTGGAGATGGGCGGCATGTTCACCGTGTTCAAGGTACGCCGGGAGCAGAAACCTCGAGACTACAGTGACCCCGGCCCGTTCGCACATCCTCCCGGCACCGTCGCCGGGGAATGGCGGGAGAACTTGCCCCCGGAAGTTCGTCCGCAGGCTGAGGGGGACGTATCGCCGCCTCTCGCGCGTGCCGTCAAACCGGCCAATCGCAGCCACTCTCAGTGATTTTCCGCAAAACCCACAACAACTGTTTTTTCCACACGGAGACTGTCCCGATGCATCTATCAAAATCACTGGTCCTCGCCGGCTTGCTCGCGTCTTCGTCTCTGGCCATTGCGCATGGTGACGCGGAGCATCCCACAAGTCGCCAAGCAAAATTCGAGCAAAAACCCTGGGGCATTGCCGGTAACGCAAAAGCCGCCGGGCGCACCATCGAGATCCTGATGACCGACGACATGCGTTTTACGCCGAGCCGCATCGAAGTCAGGCAGGGTGAAACCGTCCGATTCATTCACAGGAACAACGGCGCGGCGATGCACGAGTTCGTCCTCGGCACGAAAAACGAACTCGACGCGCACGCCGCACTGATGAAGAAGTTCCCCGGCATGGAACACGACGAGCCGTACATGGCCCACGTAGCTCCTGCCAAACAAGGGGAAATCGTGTGGGCCTTCAACCGGAGTGGCGAATTCGACTTCGCCTGTCTGCTGCCGGGTCATTACGAGGCTGGGATGGTGGGCAAGATCCGGGTTCTGGCGGCGAACACCAAGAACAAGGGCAAATGACAACCGAGGAGACGACGATGAAGAAAATTATTCGATTTGCAGCTACAGCCTTGCTCGGCGCCACCGCACTGATGTCGCAGGTCAGTCTCGCCCAGAGCACCATGAATCACGGCACGATGCCGATGACCGAGGCGCATGTACTGAGCGACGGAGAGGTCCGCAAGATCGACAAGGAGGCAGGCAAGATCACCATCAAGCACGGGCCGATCAAGAACCTGGACATGCCGCCGATGAGCATGGTTTTTACGGCCAAGGACAAGACATTGCTCGACAAGGTTAAAGCCGGTGACAAGATTCGCTTCATGGCCGTGGACGAGGGCGGAAAGCTGGTCGTGACGGACATTCAATTGGCCAAGTAACGAAGTACTGCTCTGCACTCTCCGACAACCGTTACCGATCGCCTCTACCGAACTCCACGCCACGGGCGCTCCGGCCATGCCGGGACGCCGGTGGCGTTTTCCCAACCCGCACGGCAACCTGACTGAAACGTAATTTCTCCGTCACCGTCCTGTCGGGATCGGGTTCTTAAGATGGCATCACCGTCTGACGACTCTCCGTCTGGCGCGAACAACTGACCTTTCAAGGAGAAACGATGAAAACGAGCTTTACCAAATCTGCCCTGATCGCCGCCCTCAGCCTCGTCGGTATTGTGGCGACGAATGCACATGCTTTCGCCGACTTCACCCCTGGTGCCGCGCCAACGCAGATTATTGAACTGAAGGATGGTTCGTCGGTGTACGTCTTCGAGGACGGCAAGATGGCCATGGAATCGAAGTTCGGCCGGGTAACACGCATGCTCCCCGGAGAAACCATGGAAGCCAAGGATGGCCGGAAGATCGTCATGCACGGCGACGAGGTCGCGAGACTCGACTCGCTGAAATACATTTCCCAATAACCCCCTCCTGACGGCCCTCCAGAGGGCCGTCTTGCTATCCAGGCCATGCCACTGCAGCCGGGAAACATTACAGAAATGTAATTCTCAAGTCAGTTTCCCGTCGGGTTCGTCTCTTCATACTGCCACTACCCAATTCAAGGAGGTTCTCCAATGACACCGAAGTTACCCATCCTGCTCACCCTACTGACTCTCGGTTCCGGCGGTGCGCTGGCACAACAGGCGCAGCAAACAATAGACATCTACAAGAGCCCCTACTGCGGCTGCTGTGGCAAATGGGTCGAACACGTCACCAAGGCCGGCTTCACCGTCAAGACCCATGAGGTCGATGACGTTCCGGGTACGCGCAAGAAACTGGGCATGCCCGAGAAGCTCGGTTCGTGCCACACGGCAAAAATTGGCAACTACCTCCTTGAAGGGCATGTGCCGGCTGAAGACATCAAGCGAATGCTCAAGGAAAAGCCGAAGGCGCTCGGGCTCGCAGTCCCCGGAATGCCGCCAGGTTCCCCGGGCATGGACGTCCCGAACTCCCCTTCCTATGAAACGTTGCTTGTCAAGAACGACGGCAGCACCCAAGTCTTCGCCAAACACTGACCTTTCCGAGAGAAACGCATGAAAACCACAATTGCATCCCTACTCGTCGCTCTCGCTGCTATCCCCCCTATGGCTGCAATGGCCGCCAACGATCACGGCAGCCACGGCGCCATGTCCTCGCATTCCACTGTTGCAGGAGAGGCGAAGATGGTCGACGGTCAAGTGAAGAAGATCGACAAGGCTGCCGGCAAGGTCACCCTGGCCCATGGCCCGCTCACCAACCTCGGAATGGATATGCCGATGACCATGGTCTTTCGCGTGAAGGACGCGGCTTGGCTCGATCAGCTGAAGGAAGGCGACAAGATCCGCTTCCTCGCTGACAACGTAAATGGCGCTATTACCGTGGTGCAGTTCGAACGGGCCAAATAGTATCTGCGCAAAAAAACCCCCAGGACGAACGATTCCTGGCAATCGGAGATACGCATGCCAACACCTTTTTCCGTGCGGACAATGGCCGTGGTGCTCGCGCTCCTGTCGGCACCTGCAGCCCTTGCGCAGGAAGTGCCGATCGGCTCTACGGCCGCCAGCCTGCTCGACTACGCGGCGCAGAATAACCCCGAGTTCGCGTCGATGCGGCATGAAGCCGATGCGGCCGGCGAACGGGTAACACCGGCCGGCGCCCTGCCCGACCCACGCTTCCGGATCGAGCTGATGGATCTCACCCGCATGGGGGAACAAAACGCCACGCTCTCACCCAGCCGCGTCGGTAGCACCAAATACACGATCACGCAGGAACTTCCGTGGTACGGCAAGCGTGATCTCAAGCGCGAAATCGCGGGATTCGAGGCCGACGGCGCCACGGGGCGCGCCCGCGGCGCGTGGGCGGAAATCGCCGCGCGGCTGAAGGCCGGCCACGCGCAGTGGTATTTCCTGCAGCGAAACGAGCAAATTACTCGCGAACTCCTCGACCTGATGGTACGGCTGGAAAAGGTCGCCCAGGTTCGTTACGCCAGTGGCCTGTCCATGCAACAGGACGTGATCCGTGCCCAGGTGGAGCAGACCGGCATGCGTAACGAGCTGATCATGCTGGAGAACGAAAGCACCATGCTTCGCGCCCGCATCAACATGTTGCTCGGGCGTCCTGCCGGTGCGCCGCTCGCGGTTCCCGAGGGACTGCCCGACCTGCCGACGCCAGCCAAGCTTGACTACGTCACACTCGAAGACCGGGTGCGTGCCCGCAATCCGCGCCTTTTCGCCGATGATGCGGCGATCCGCGCCGCTGAGAAAAAGCGCGATCTCACGTACAAGGAGCGTTACCCCGATTTCATGCTGGGCGTGACGCCGGTGCAGTATCAAAGCTCCATCAAGGAATGGCAGTTGATGGTTGAGGTAAATATTCCTCTGCAGCAGTCCTCGCGCCGGGCCATGGAGCGCGAATCGGAATCCATGCTCGCCGCCGCCCGCGCGCGCAAGGAGGCGACGGCCAACACCGTACTCTCGGAACTCGCCGAGAACCTTTCCGGCATCGACGCGGCCCGCCGCACCGAGCAACTGGTGGAAGGCAGCCTGCGACCGCAGGCAGAGCTGACGTTCCAGTCCGCGCTGGCCGGCTATGAGAATGGTGCTGCCAATTTCGCCATGCTGCTCGAAGCACAGCAGCAGATTCGTAAGGCCCGCCTGAGCCAGATCAAGGCGCAGGCCGAGGCGCATGTCCGCCTCGCTGAAATCGAAAGACTCCTGGGAGAAGAACTATGACCAACGGGAATCCCCGTGGGATGAGCAAAGGCCCCTCGACGGCCATTGGAATCCTCGTTGTCGCCCTCGGCGCGGCGGGTGGCGGTTACTGGCTGGGAAGCAAGGACCAGTCTCATGGCGACGTGATTGCTGCCACGGCCCCTGCAGCCGATAGCGGGAAGAAGGAACGCAAGCTTCTCTACTACCGTAATCCGATGGGGCTGCCCGACACCTCGCCGGTCCCGAAGAAAGACCCGATGGGAATGGACTACATCCCGGTCTACGAAGGCGAAGACACGGAGGAAAGCGACACCGCCGGCACGATCAAGGTCAGCACCGACAAGGTCCAGAGACTCGGCGTACGTACCGAAGGCGCGCAGTTACGTGTTCTGGACCGCGTGGTCCGCGCAGCGGGCCGTGTGGAACCGGACGAGCGGCGCCTCTACGCCGTATCGCCGAAATTCGAGGGCTACGTCGAACGCCTGCATGTCAACATCACTGGCCAACCAGTCGGCAGGGGGCAACCACTTTTCGAAGTCTACAGTCCTGAACTGGTGTCGGCACAGCGCGAGTACGCCATCGCCGCACAGGGTGTCGAATCCCTGAAAGGGGCGGATGCCATGGCGCAGGCCGGGATGAAGCAGCTGGCCGAATCGAGCCTTGCGCGGCTGAAGAACTGGGACATCTCCGAAGCCCAGGTCAAGGCGCTGGCGCAGTCGGGCGAAACGAAGCGCACGCTGACATTCCGCTCGCCGGTATCCGGCATCGTCACCGAGAAAAAGGCGCTGCAGGGTATGCGCTTCATGCCCGGCGAAGCCTTGTACCAGATCGCTGATCTGTCGGCGGTGTGGGTCATCGCCGACGTCTTCGAGCAGGATATCGGACTCGTCAAGACCGGCGCGAGCGCGAAGGTGCGCATCAACGCCTACCCGGACAAGCTGTTCGAGGGACGGATCGGGTACGTCTACCCGACGCTCAACGCCGATACGCGCACTGTGCCTGTGCGCGTCGAACTGGCTAACCCCGGCCTGCTCTTGAAGCCGGCCATGTTCGCGCAGGTCGAATTGCCAGTCGCGGCGAAAGGTTCGGTGGTGACCGTGCCGCTCTCGGCGGTAATCGACAGCGGCACGCGGCAGGTCGTCCTGGTGCAGCAAGGCGAAGGCCGCTTTGCGCCGCGGGAGGTGAAACTGGGTGCGCGCAGCGAAGCGCATGTGGAGATCCTCGAAGGCATCAAGGACGGCGAGCAGGTGGTCGTTGCGGCCAACTTCCTGATCGACGCGGAGAGCAACCTCAAGGCAGCGCTCGGCGGTCTGGGCGCTGAGGGAGCAGGCACCAAGGCGCCGACAAGCGCGACGGTCGGCCACAAGGCAAACGGGCGAATCGACGACATCGATGCCAAAGCAGGTACCGCCAGCATCGAACACGGGCCGGTGGAAAGTCTCAAGTGGCCCGGCATGACCATGGAGTTCAAGTTTGCCAACGAGGCACTTCTAAGCGGCCTCAAACCGGGTGCAGCCATCGATTTTGAGTTCGTCGAACGCGGCCAGGGCGAATGGGTGATTACGGCGCTCAAGCCGGCGGCCTTGCATAATCACTGAGAAAAAAGCGTCATCCCGGTGCAGGCCGGGATCCAGGAGGTGCTCCGGGAACGTGGGTTCCTGGATTCCGGCCTGCGCCGGAATGACCGAATACACACGGAAGCCAAAATTACATGCTCAACAAGCTCATCGACTGGTCCGCCCGCAACCGCTTCCTCGTCCTGCTGGTGACGCTGTTCATCATCGCCGCCGGCATCCTGGCCGTACTGCGCACGCCGATCGACGCCCTGCCCGACCTCTCCGACGTGCAGGTCATCGTTTACACGGAGGCCCCCGGCCAGGCACCCCAGGTCGTTGAAGACCAGATCACCTATCCGCTGACTACATCCATGTTGTCGGTGCCGAAGTCGAAGGTCGTACGCGGCTTCTCGTTCTTCGGCGCCTCCTTCGTCTACGTCATTTTCGAGGACGGTACCGACATCTACTGGGCGCGTTCGCGAGTCCTCGAATACCTCAACTTCGCCGCCAGTCGCCTGCCGAAAGGCGTGACGCCACAGATCGGGCCGGATGCCTCGGGGGTCGGCTGGGTCTATCAATACGCGCTGCTGGCCAAGGACAAGACGCTCGCCGAATTGCGCTCGATCCAGGACTGGTTCGTCCGCTATCAGCTGACCAAGGCGCACGGCGTTTCGGAAGTCGCCTCGATCGGCGGCTTCGTGCAGACCTACCAGGTCACCGTCGATCCAGTAAAGCTGCGTTCCTACGGCATCCCGCTGATGAAGGTCGGCCAGGTGATCCGCGATTCGAACCGCGACGTCGGCGGCCGCGCCGTGGAAATGGCCGAAACCGAATACATGGTGCGCGGCAAAGGCTACCTCCGCGGCATCAGCGACATCGAGCAACTGGTGGTGAAGGCCGACAAGGGTACGCCAGTACTCATCCGCGACATCGCCCGCGTCGAGATCGTCCCGGACGAGCGGCGCGGCATCACCGAACTGAACGGCGAAGGTGAAGTCGTCTCCGGCATCGCCATGGCCCGCTACGGTGAAAACGCGCTGGAAGTGATCCACAACCTGAAGGAAAAGGTGGCAGAAATCGCCCCCGGCCTGCCGGAAGGTGTCACCATCGAGCCGGTTTACGACCGTTCCGAGCTGATCCAGCGCGCCATCGACACGCTGAAGAACACGCTGGTCGAGGAATTGCTGATCGTCGCCGCCGTCTGCTTCGTCTTCCTGCTGCACCTGCGCAGCGCACTGGTCGCCGTCGTGATGCTGCCGGTCGCCATCCTGATGTCTTTCATCGCCATGCGCTGGCTGGGCATGAGTTCCAATCTGATGAGCCTGGGCGGCATCGCCATCGCCATCGGCGCGATGGTCGACGCCTCCGTGGTGATGATCGAGAACGCGCACAAGCATCTCGAGGAACTACCACCGGATCACACACCGACGGCTCGGCTGAATGCCCTGATCACCGCCTGCATGGAGGTCGGCCCGTCACTGTTCTTCTCCCTGCTCATCGTTACGGTGTCGTTCCTGCCGGTCTTCGCGCTGGAAGGCCAGGAAGGCCGCCTGTTCTCGCCGCTCGCGTGGACCAAGACGCTGTCGATGGCCGCCGCGGCGATTCTCTCCGTGACGCTGGTGCCGGTGCTGATGGTCCTGTTCGTGCGCGGCAAGATCATCGCGGAGGGAAAAAACCCGGTGAATCGCTTCCTGATCTGGATCTACCGCCCGGTCATCGCCGGCGTGATGCGCTGGAAGAAGACGACCATCGCCATCGCACTGCTGGCCTTCTTTGCCTCCTACTACCCTGCGTCGAAGCTCGGCTCCGAGTTCATGCCGACGCTCAACGAAGGCACGCTGTTCTACATGCCCGCCTCGCTGCCCGGCATGTCGATCACCAAGGCCGCCGAGGTGTTGCAGACACAGAACAAGATCATCAAGAGCTTCCCGGAAGTCGCATCGGTCTACGGCAAGGCGGGGCGCGCCAACACCGCCACCGACCCGGCGCCGACCGAGATGTTCGAGACGGTGATCAACCTCAAGCCGGAAACCGAATGGCGTGCCGGCATGGACATCGACAAGCTGATCGCCGAGATGGACAAGGCGCTGCAGTTCCCCGGCATTTCCAACTCCTGGACGATGCCGATCAAGGCGCGCATCGACATGCTCTCCACCGGCATCCGCACGCCGATCGGCATCAAGGTCTTTGGCAACGATCTCGACCAAATGGAGAAGCTGGCCCGCCAGATCGAAACCGTGGTCAAGAATGTCCCGGGGACGTCGAGCGCCTTCGCCGAGCGCATCACCGGCGGCTTCTACCTCAATATCGAGCCTGATCGCGCGCAACTGGCGCGCTACGGCCTGTCGGTCGGCGAAGTGCAGGACGTCATTGCCGGCGCGCTTGGTGGCGAGATGGTCACCACGACCGTCGAGGGCCGCGAACGCTACGGCGTGACGGTGCGCTATCCGCGCGAACTGCGCGCCGACCCGCAGCAGATCGCCCGCGAAGTGCTGGTGCCGACCATGACGTCGATGGGCGGCACCGCCATGGTGCCGCTCGGCCAACTCGCCAAAGTTGAGGTCGCCAAGGGCGCGCCGGCCATACGTACCGAAAACGCCTTGCTCTCGGCCTACATTTATGTCGACATCCGCGAGCGCGACATCGGCAGCTACGTCGCCGAAGCCCGCAAGGCCGTCGCCGACAATGTGGAATTCCCGCCCGGCTACTACGCGACGTGGAGCGGACAATTCGAGAATATGGAGCGCGCCATCGAGAAAATGAAGGTCGTCGTGCCGGTGACGCTGCTGATCATCTTCCTGCTGCTTTATCTCAACTTCCGGCGCATAACGGAAACGCTGATCGTCATGCTCTCCGTACCGTTCGCGCTAGTCGGCGGCATCTGGCTGATGTGGGCGCTCGGGTACAACATGAGTGTCGCCGTGGCCATCGGCTTCATCGCGTTGGCGGGTGTAGCCGCCGAAACCGGGGTCGTGATGCTGATCTACCTCGATCATGCCTGGGAAGAAATCAAGGAAAAACGACGAGTCGAAGGCCGCGAACCGACGATTGGCGACCTCTACGGAGCCGTGATGGAAGGCGCCGTCGAGCGAGTGCGTCCGAAGATGATGACCGTTGTATCGACCATGGCCGGCCTGCTGCCGATCATGTGGGTGGCCGGAACCGGATCGGAAGTAATGCGCCGTATCGCCGCACCGATGGTAGGCGGCATGGTGTCCTCGACGATCCTCACGCTGGTGGTGATTCCTGCACTCTACGCGCTAGTGAAACAAACGACGCTGCGTCGGAAATTGGAATCTTGAACAAACAAACAGGCGAACCGACCGGCAGGCAACATGCCGGTCAATTTTTTTGCGACACGTTGCCGTGAAGTCGGATTGATATCGTCAAAAGAACGGTCCGGCCACGGGAGAGAACAAAAGCAACCTTGAGCAAGACCAGTACCCGGCGCTGTGTGCAGGCCGTCACTGGCGTACGCGACCAATCGAGAATCCTCCCCCTTGCACCAATGTAATGTTTCCGTAAGCAACTTGTTGGCATGCGGGGAGCAAACTTCAAGCGTGGAGTCGGTAATACCTGTGGAAGCCACGAAGCCCCTCCCGTTCGAGTCACGGTGAGTTTTGATGCATTTCTCACAGTTGTGGCGACAGGCATTCCCAGTTCTGCCGGCAAGTTATTTTCCAGGCAACGGATGGAGACGAAGATGGGCACCCAATCGCATACAACGAATCACGCCGCGTGCCAGGCGCCCTCATTCTGGCATACGCGAAGCGGGACAGGCGTGCTAACAACCAAAGGAGTTCCCCCGGCTTTGCCGGGGAGGCAGTAAAAGTTTGACGTATTCGGGGTTGTCCATCGAAGAAACTTCCCATCGTGAGCCGCCAAGCACATGAAAGGAAGAAACCGGATGGACAAGTTTGAAAGTTTGAGCCACACGGCGTGGGACTGCAAATATCACGTGATCTTCATCCCGAAGCGTCGGCGCAGGACGTTGTACGGAGAGTTGCGCAAGCCTCTCGGAGACGTGTTTCGCAAGCTTGCTGCCCAGCAGGAGAGCGAGATAGTGGAAGGGCATCTGATGCCTGACCATCTGCACATGATGATTGCGATCCCGCCGAAGTACGCGGTGTCGCAAGTGATTGGCTTCATCAAGGGCAAGAGCGCGATTCATTTGGCACGGGTGTATGGGGAGCGCAAACGCAATTTTGTCGGGCAGCATTTCTGGGCACGAGGGTACTTCGTATCGACAGTCGGTCGCGATGAGGCGGTGGTACGGGAGTACATCAAGAAGCAAGAACAAGAGGACGAGCGGTTGGACCAACTCGGCCTATGGAGATGAGCCGCCACCGAATCGGTGGCGCCAAGAATGCGGGGCCGCGTTAGCGACCCCGAACTGTCGCTTTGAGCGGCTCACATTTGAATGCCTCCGGCTCTGCCGGAAGATTGTTACCGTATCAATCCAGCCAAAAAAATGGCAAATTATCGGCCTGCAATTTTTTCGATTTTGGCTCTGTCGCTCCAATGAATCGAGCTCGACAAAAACAGGGCGGTTGAAGGAGGGGGGACTGTGGTTCATAATTACAACATGGATGACATGCAACCAATCGAAATGCGTCGTCGGATTCGTGAATTGCTCTCCATTCCGGATCGTGATCGGACTGACGCGGAATGGGACGAGTTGAACGAGCTCGAGATTCGTACGGCCCCTGGAAACCGCGACTATGATCGTTCGCAGGACCGGCAGGGGGAAAAACGCCCTGGTGGTGGTATGGGGCAGCAAGGACAGCAAGGGCGGCGGCCAGACCGCAACCCGAAACAAGGGAACAAAAACAACAATACGAATAATCAGCAGCGTCAGCCAATGCCGCAGGAGGGACGCCAGGACGGGCGTCAGGAAGGACGCTTGCTAAAGCGTCAGCATCGCAGGCCAAAACGTCAGGGCCAGGGAGCGCAGGGGCAATCGGAAAATGCCGGAAATGCAAGCAACCCGCCTGCTTCCAGCGGAGAGCATGTCGCGGATTCCGGACCTACTCCGCCAGCCACTTCCGGCGGCGACAATTCTGATAACAAATAGCTGAAGTCGCCCTACGGCGCCATCGGATAGCGGATATCCGCCTGGTTTTCGCGCGGCCGCGTATCCGCCGGCATCAGTGCGACTGGCGCACCGCAGACTGTGGAGATCTTCAGGAGGAGTCAGGCCTGGATCATCATTTTCTGCCTTCGGCGGGGATGTCAGGATGGAGCGTTCCGCGCACGAGGAGTTTGCCGGCCTCAGCCGGCGGACAGGCCGCCGAAAACAGGAACCCCTGCGCCTGATCGCATCGTGCCGCCTTGAGATGGGTAAGTTGCTCGGGCGTCTCAACGCCTTCGGCAATCGTTTCCAGGTGCAGATTGTGTGCGAGGGAAATGGTAGTGCTGACAATGGCCGCGTCAGTGAGATCGTTGCGGATTTTTTTCACGAATGAACGATCGATCTTCAGCAGCCGGGCCGGCAGGTTGCGCAGATGACTGAATCCCGAGTAGCCGACACCGAAATCGTCGATGGCGATGCTGATGCCGAGCGCGGCCAGTCCGTTCAATGTTTCCACGAAGCAGCCTTCCGTTTCGACCACGCCGGTCTCGGTAACTTCCATCTCGATCAGCGCTGGCGCGATGTCCCTCTCGACGAGAATCTTTTCGACGCGCCGGAAGAATCCTTGCGTACTGATCTGCTGCGGCGAAACGTTGACCGCGACAGGGACCACCGGCAACCCCGCATCGAGCCATTCGCGCTGCTGCCGGCACACTTCCCGCAGGACGTACTCGCCGAGTTCGATGATGGCGCCGCATTTTTCGGCGACGGCGATGAAATCTGCCGGCGAAACCCGGCCCATCTGCGCATGCTCCCAGCGCGCCAAGGCCTCCAGGCCAGTAATCCGGAAGTCGGCCAACGACACCTTCGGCTGGTAATGCACCCGGATATCGCCACGTTCAATGGCAACCGGCAACGCCGCCTCGATCTGGTTGCTCAATTCGTACCGCCGATTGAGTAACGGATCGGCAAACGCGTAGTTCGCCCGCCCCCGTTCCTTGGCGTGATACATCGCCACGTCGGCCTGGCGAATCAGCGCGTCGATTTCGTCGGCATCGTCGGGATAGAAGGCGATACCGATGCTTGACGTCACCCGCAATTCGGTGTCGGGAACAATTCCCGCGTACGGCTGGCTCAGCACATCGGTGAATTTCTCGGCGATCACCGACACATCATGATTGTTGCGCAGGTCGCCGATCAGGGCGACGAATTCGTCGCCACCGAACCGCGACACGACGTCGGTCTGCCGAACGCAACTGAGCAAGCGACTGGCTACCTCTGTCAGTAGTTGGTCGCCAGCCTTGTGGCCGAAGGTGTCGTTGATCGGCTTGAATCGGTCGAGATCGATAAACAGCAGCGCGAACCCGCCGTGCAGGCGCTTCGCGCGGCCGACATGGCGCCGGGCAAGGTCGGCGAAGAACATGCGGTTGGGAAGACCGGTAAGTTTGTCGTGGGTCGCCATGATGTAGGCTGCTTCCTTTTCCTTGCCGATCTGCTTGATCAAATGCTCGTTGTTCGCCAGGGCCTCCTTCAGGTTCCGGATCAGCTTGCGCCGCCGACCAGCCGCAGCGCCCCACAGCGCCGTCAGGACCAGCATCGTCAGTGTCAGCAGCAGGGCGGAGCCCGTGTAGGAGCTCTGCCGCGCGTGATTTTCCATGAGAACCTGATTGCGAGGACGGCTCACCACTACCGAAAGTTCGGTCATCGGCACTGTCCGGAAAGTGACGAGCAGGCCGTTGTCTTCCCTGAAGTCCGCTTCCTTTACCGACAGTATCCGCGTCGGGAGTCGAGGCGAAACGGGTTCGAGACGCCCCTCGCGCAACTGAAGCACCCCCCTTCCCTCCGCGGAAAACAGCGCAATCTCCCCGCCGTGGCCGAGAACGATGTTGCCGAAAAATTGCTGGAACACCCCCTTGTCGATCAAGACGGCAATAAACTCTCGCGGCGAATTCCGGGCCGAGGGCGCCCGATAGAACACTGGCAGGACCCAGCCCTGCGACTTTTCGTCGACAGGCGCTTCACCGACGGCGATCCGCTCGGAAAAATCGCCTTTGACGCTTACCGCGAACCCCATCGCAGCCTGACGTAACCACGGCTCGGGCAATTTTCCGATCGACATCAGCAAACGCCCGTCCGCATCGAACTGCATCAGGCGCAGGAAAGCCCCATTGCTGCCCAGCGCCGCGTTAACCACGGCTCGCGCCGTCTCCGGCTGCGGGCAGGTTGCCAGGATCCTGTTGAACAACCGGATCCACTCGACCAGCTGCTCCGTATGATTGACCACCGTCTGGGCGACGTTCGCCTGGATCAGCTCTGCGGCACGCACGGCCCGCACATCGTCGTCGCCGGTACGGCGGATGACGACTACCCAGAACGCGACCAGCAGCGCAACGATCAGCACCGGCGGCCACCAGTCGGTATATCTGAAAAGCGTTCCGCGATTGGCGGCGTAATCTGTGGTCATCGGACGGTACTGGAGAAAAACATGGCACGAGAGGCGCTGAACGGGGCACAAATCACCGCCCAGATTGCCCGCCGAAAGTTACATTTTCATTGCACAACCGTGTCAACGGAACCCTCGGCTAGTGCACCGTTGTCCCGGCCTCCAGTTCCCACAGCAGAATCCGTTCGCAGGCGGTGTTCAGGTGTTTTGGCATGCTCACCATCTCGGTATCGGCGCCAAGACAGATGGCATGGATTTCACGCGCTTCCGCCTCGCTGATGACCCGCTCCTTGACGGCCTGCTTCATCCATCGGGGAAGTTCCATCATCGCCGGATTCCTCGCATGATTTCGGTCATTTCGTCAGAGGTCATCGGGCAGCCAGGGAATAACCCACTCGCCAAAGAAGTATTCGCCGTACGGTGTCCCGAAGACGCCTTCCATCAGCCGTGCCGCCATTTCCTGAATGATCCGGGCCATGATTCTGACTCCTCTCGTTGCGATTGCCGGTTACCGTGACCTTACGCGCACCACGTTAAGGAAATGTTGCACGCGCTTTCACCTTTGCACCCGCCCGATGTATCAGGCAAGCAACCCCAAGGCATGGAGCAGGCGGTCGGAAAACTCCGACGGCGAGCTCGAAATCACCTCGCGCGGCACACCGAAACTCTGCATCAGCCGCTCCCTGTCCTCGAAGCCGTAAGCGACGATGAACGGGTACACGCCGGCGCCGATCGCCGCCAGGTAGTCGCCGTATTCATCGCCACAGGCATAGGCCCGCGCAGGATTGATGGCGTAAAGTTCGCGCGCCCGTTTCATCTCGCCGGTTTTCTCTTCCCCCAGCGGCAGACAGGCGAAGTAATCGAACCGGCCGAGATCGATGTCGTGGCGTGCGAACAAGTGTTTCAGCGTCATTTCCGGCTCGACGGTGATGTTGCGGGTCACCAGCGCGACGCGGACTTCGGGGCAGGCAAGCAGCCTGTGCAACAACGATTTGATGCCCGGATACAGCATCGCCTCGTTCCGGTAGAAATCCGTCAGTGTCGCCAGAAGCTGCTTGCGCCGTTGCTTGCCGAACTGCCGACGCAGGTTGTTCGGGAATTCGCGCAGACCGCCAAGATATTTCAGGAGTTTGCGCCGCTTCTGAAAACGCTCGAGATCACCGATGGCCATACCGTGCGAAAGAAACGTCTGCTCGATGGCGTGAAACGCGTCGATAAGCGTGCCGTCGGCATCGAAGATGACCAGTCGTTCGGAACCGGAGTACATGACCATCGAGATAGCGTAAGCGAATCGTGTGACAAACGGATTACCACGCAACTCGTCTGCCGCCTCGCCGCTTCGCATTTCGCACGTGGAGCCCTGCTCCGGCGACAAACAAAAACGCGCGTAATGGCGGATAATCGGGAGCATTCGCCATTCCTGATCCGATACCCCCATGAGCACACGAAAAACGGTTGCAAGATCCAACCAGCCGCCAGACACCACCCCGTATCCGGTCAGGAATTTCCTGAACCGGGAACTAGGAATCCTGGCGTTCAATCACCGGGTTCTCGCCCAAGCGAAAAATCCTGCGACACCGTTGCTCGAGCGTCTTCGCTTTCTCTGCATTTTCAGCAGCAACCTGGACGAATTCTTCGAGATTCGCGTCGCCGGGTTGAAGGAGCAGGTCAAGCTGAATTCCGTGGCAAGAACACCGGACGGGCTGTCGGCCGCGGCGGCGTTGCAGCAAATCAGCGAATGCGCCCACGCCTTGGTCGAAGAACAGTACCGCCTGTTCAATCAGGAGATCCTGCCGAAACTGGCCGCGGAGGGCATCGTCTTCCTGCGCCGCAGCGAATGGAGCGAGGAACAACTGCAGTGGATCAAGGGCTATTTCCTCCGGGAAGTCATGCCGGTCCTGACGCCGATCGGACTCGATCCGTCACACCCCTTCCCCCGCTTGCTCAACAAAAGTCTCAACTTCGCCGTCGAACTCGAAGGAAAAGACGCCTTCGGACGCAGTTCCGGCACGGCGATCGTGCAGGCGCCAAGGGTTCTTCCACGGGTGATCCGTCTGCCCCGTGAATTGGGCGCCAGCGAATACTGTTTCGTATTCCTGTCTTCGGTCCTGCACGAATTCGTCGGCGAGCTTTTCTCCGGCATGAACGTGCTCGGCTGTTACCAGTTCCGGGTCACGCGCAACAGCGACCTGTTCGTCGACGAGGAAGAAGTCAAGAACCTGCGCGCGAGTATTCAGGGGGAACTCCCGCAGCGGCATTTCGGCGATGCGGTGCGTCTGGAGGTGACCGACAATTGCTCGTCGAACATGACGCAGTTCCTGCTCGAACAGTTCGGTCTGGGAACGAACGACCTCTACTGCGTCGCAGGCCCGGCCAATCTGGTGCGCCTGATACAGATTCTCGATCTGGTGCAGCGCCCCGATCTGAAATTCAAACCGTTCCAGGTCGGTTCGCCTAAATCGCTGAAGAAGAACCGCTCGATTTTCGAGTCCATCCGCGCCGGCGACATCCTGCTGCATCACCCGTACCAGAGCTTCACACCGGTCATCGAGCTGATCGACCAGGCGGCGACAGACCCGAATGTGGTGGCCATCAAGATGACGGTCTATCGTACCGGCACGGATTCCGTCCTGATGCAATCGCTGTTGCGGGCGGCGCTGAACGGCAAGGAAGTCACCGTCGTGGTCGAACTGATGGCGCGCTTCGACGAGGAAGCGAACATCGGCTGGGCCACCAAACTCGAGCAGGTTGGCGCGCACGTCGTTTATGGTGTGGTCGGCTACAAGACGCACAGCAAGATGCTGATGATCGTGCGCCGCGACGAGAATCGTTCGGGCAGTGCCCTGCGCCGCTACGTGCACCTGGGCACCGGCAACTATCACCCACGCACCGCTCGCCTCTACACTGATTTTGGCTTGCTGACCTGCAACGAAGAAATCGGCGAGGACGTCAATGAGGTTTTCAAGCAGCTGACAGGCCTGGGCCTGGCCAAGTCGCTCAAGCACCTGTGGCAGGCGCCGTTCACGCTGCACGCCAATACCCTTGAGGCCATCCGCGCGGAAGCCGAGGCGGCTCGCGCCGGCAAGCGTGCGCGCATCATCGCCAAGATGAACTCGCTGCTTGAACCGGCGATCATCGATGCGCTCTACGAGGCATCCCAGGCCGGCGTCAGGATCGACCTGATCGTGCGCGGCGTCTGCGCCCTGCGCCCCGGCATCAAGGGCCTTTCCGACAAGATCCGCGTGCGCTCGATCGTCGGGCGCTTTCTCGAACACCACCGGGTGTTCTATTTCTATGCCGGCGGGGCCGAACAGGTCCTGCTTTCCAGCGCTGACTGGATGGAACGCAACTTCTTCCGGCGCATCGAGGTCGCGTTCCCGATCCTCGACAAGAAGCTCAAGCGCCGCGTCATCGTCGAGGGGCTGCAGGTCTATCTCACCGACAACCAGAATTCATGGGACATGGACGCCAACGGGGGCTATCACCCGCGACGTGCGCTGCGCGCCAAACCGCGTTGTGCCCAGGAAGAACTGATCGCCCTGCTCAAGCCTTGAGCTGCCCCCGGTCGGGGTGCTGCGACGACTGCAGGCGGATGCCGTTGCGCCCCGACTCCTTGGCGTGGTACATCGCCTCGTCGGCCCACTTGATGATGTCATCCATCGAGGCTTCGTGGTTGTAGAACAGCACTACGCCGATGCTGGCGGTGCAGCGATGCGTAACCACCTTTTCGGGTTCTCCGTCTCGCTTGATCCGTAGCGTGAACGGCTCGGAGAGGATACAGCGAATCTTCTCCGCCACGCCCCGCGCCTGAATCTCCGACGCGGCGCGGTTCTCGTCGAGTTCGCCAAGCATGACCACGAATTCGTCGCCGCCAAAGCGCGCAACCGTATCCGTCTCGCGAACGCAACTGGTTATTCGTTCCGCCACCTGGACAAGAAGCAGGTCGCCGACAAAATGGCCGTGCGCGTCGTTGAGCGGCTTGAAATTATCCAGATCGAGGAACATCAGCGCGCCATAGCATCCACTGCGGCGGCTGTTGGCCATCGCCAGCCGCAAACGATCGACGAGCATGCGCCGGTTGGGCAGATGGGTCAGTGCATCGAAGTACGCCAGGTTGCGGATCTTCTCTTCCGCCTGGTAATGATCGATGACCAACGCAGCGAGGTTGGCACAATTCTCCAGCAGCTGGATATCGTCTTCGCCAGGCCGTGCCGCCACCCGCTGGTAGATGGCGAAAACGCCGAGCACGCGTTTCTCATGCCCCTTGATCGGTTGTGACCAGCACGACTGAAACCCGGCGGATGCGGCATGCCGGCAGTAGGCGGCGGAGCACTCGCTACCCGCTCGAAAGTCTTCAACGATCACCCGCCTGCCGCTCGCTGCTGCTTGGCCACTCGAACACTTTTCGTCGTTGGCCAGCATACCGTCGATCTCCCGGACGAACTGCCCGGGCAGGCTCGGTGCCGCCACGTGGCGCAGGCGCCTGGAGGGCGTATCGAACAACAGGATCGAACAAAGCATGCCCGGGTTGAGCACCTCAGCCTGGGAGGCCAGGGAATTGAGTACCTCGTTCAGGGCAACTTCCCGATGGATCTGGCGCAGGATACTGTTGTGCATTTCCAGTTCCCGCGAGCGACGGATCAAAGCCAACTCGGCCATTTTGCGGTCAGTGATATCCTGCATCGCGCCGATCAGCTTGACGACTTTTCCGTCACGAAAAACCGCCTCTCCACGGCAATAGATCCATGTTTTCTTCCCCGAAGGCATGGTCAACAGAGACTCATGCTCCCACGATTCGCCACTGCGCTTCGCCCGCTCATTCTCTGCAGCCCTCTGCGGCCGCTCCTCCGGGGGGTAGTAAGTCATGGTCTCATCGAAAGGAATCTCGACTCCGGCAGGCAGTTCACGGATACGTGCCGCCTCCTCCGAGAGGATCGTCGTATTGTTCACCACATTTCGTTCAAAACCGCCGACCTTGGCCAGTCTGCCGGTACGCTTGAGAAGGTCATTGGCGTTGAGCAACTGCGCCTCGATGCTCCGCCGTTTGGATATCTCCCGGCGCAAACGTCGCAGTGTATTGAACATGAAGCCCACACCGACGAGGATCAGGATGATGACCGACCCCATCCCCCACAAGGTCTGATGCAGGCGCGTTCGCCAGCCATGAGAATCGGGGTCGTAGAGAAAGCCTTCCAGCGAGGTTCCGTGATTGATCATTCCGGCCGACACCAGCGCATCGACCATGCCATGCCAGCGCCCGGGATTCATATGTCCGATCTCGACGAGGTCGGGAAGAATCAACGACCGGGACGCGACCGCTTCGAACCTGAGATGTTCTCGCGTTTTCGAGACAGCGTATTTTTTCAGCAGGAGGTCGATAATTTCGTCCGGGTGATCCATCGCGTAACGCCACCCACGCAAGGTCGCCTCGCGCAGCGCCTTCACGCGACCGGGGTGCTTGCGGATCTCATTTTCTGTTGTAAACAGAACGTCCCCGTAGTAGTCGATCCCGTAATGACTGGGATTGATCACCACGTATTCCACGCCAAGCTGTTTGAGCAAGTACGGCTCGTTGGTCAGGTACGAATTGAACGCATCGACCCGGCCAGAAACCAGATCCATGACGTCGTAGCTCGACGGAATGACGTCGATCTTTTCCGGGCTGATTCCTTCGCGCTGGAACATCGCGAGAAAATCCGTATCTTGCTTGCCCCCCATGAACATGACTTTCCTGCCGACGAGATCGTGCGGCGTACGCACGCCGGAATCGGCGCGCGCCAGCAGCACCGATGGGGAATGCTGGAAAATGACCGCCAGCGCTACAAGCGGATGACCCTGCAGACGGGCGAACAACAACTCGCTGTTGGCCGTGCCGTACGTGGCACGCCCCGCCAGGACCTCGTCGACCGGCGCCTTGCCCGGCGCGCCTTCGTGCAGGCGGACATCAATCCCGGCCTCACGGTAGAACCCCTTCTCCACCGCAGCGTAGTACCCGGCAAACTGGAACTGGTGTTTCCAACGCAGTTGCAAATCGACGACATCGAGCGACTGCCCTCCCCTATTTTCCTGCGCACAGGCAGGCAGGGCACAGAACAAGGCAAGCAGGGACACACGGAAGAACCGTAGTCCCTGATACGAAGCACGCCCCAGTGCGCTGAGATAATCCATTCCTGGCTTCACCTTGCCGTATGGTGGGCAATGGCCACATCCCTTGCAGTTACTATGGCCTGCGAAATCCGACAAATCAACAGGTAAGACAATGCACAAGGAACTGATCGCAGTACTGAACGAGGCGATAGATCGATTCACCGGGCGTCGTTGCGCGATCCGTGGACTTGAAGAAGCAGGAGGCGGATCGATTTCGCACGCCTTCGTAGTAGAAACAGATCGCGGCAAATGGTTCGTCAAGCAGAACAGGAGCGAGTCGCTCGAGATGTTCCTCGCCGAAGCCGACGGACTGCAGGCGTTGTCCCGGTGCCCTGAATTGCGGGTGCCGCAGGTGATTGGCACCGGCGCTATCGGCGCTGACGCCTTCATCGTTCTCGAGCATGTCGAACTGCATCCGCTGCGCAGCGCGGACGGCAAGGCCTGCGGACGCGCGCTGGCGGCATTGCACCGGATCAACGGCGCCCGGTTTGGCTGGCATCGCGCCAACTACATCGGCAGCACGCCGCAGACGAACCGGTTGCACTCGACGTGGTCCGAATTTTTCACCAGTGAACGTCTGCGCCCCCAGTTCGCTCTCGCCGAGCGCCACGGATACGGCCGCGAGTTGATCGACAACGGGACGGAACTGGCTGAAAGATTGCCGGCCATCTTCTCGGGATACCAGCCGCAGCCCAGCCTGCTGCACGGTGACCTCTGGACAGGCAATGCCGCGTGCGACACCGACAGACGCCTCGTGCTTTTCGATCCTGCGGTGTACTACGGCGACCGGGAAGCCGATCTGGCGATGACCGAACTGTTCGGCGGCTTTCCTGCCAGCTTCTACGACGCCTACCGCGAGGCCTGGCCGCTGGCGAACGGCTACGCGCAACGCCGGACGCTCTACAACCTCTACCACGTACTCAACCACCTCAACCTGTTCGGCGGCAGTTACCTGCGGCAAGCGAAAGCCATGACCGGCGCGCTACTGGCCGAACTAAGCTGAACTCGGTCGGCTAGGCGTCAGCGCATTCGAACGCCCGACCGGTCTCAAAGAACGCGCCGCCAGCCTGGTAGTGAATCGTCCGACGGGCCGCATCGGGGAAATGCCAGCGCCCGGCGGAAAACACGGCCGGATCGGCCCAGGCAGCAACGACTTCGGCGATGAACAGGTCGTAACGTTTGTGGTTGTGTGCCTCGGGGATGACTTTGCACTCCAGCCATGCCGCGCAATCCCGCACCAGCGGCGCGCCGATGCGACTGGCCGGAAACGCCGCCAAACCGGCGTGCGCGAACTTGTCGCCGTCCCGTCCCGACATGCTTCCTGCTGCCAGAACCTTGTCGGCGATCCGCTTGAACGGCAGGTTCAAGGCGAACTCGCCGGACGCCTCGATCAGTTCCCTCGTGAAACTGCGGGCATCGACAACCGCCAGAACCTTCGGCGGATCGAAATCGAGCGGCATTACCCATGAAGCCGCCATCACGTTACGTCGGCCATGGAACGCGCTACTCACCAGCACGACGGGGCCGTGGTTGAGCAGCAGATAACTCTTGGCGAGATCGACAGGCTGGAATTTCTCCTGCATTCCTTTTTCTCCCGGAGGTCTTTCTATCATTGGCAAAGCATACAGGATAGGATTTGCCCTGTTGAAGACGTGAAGGAGAGAAAACGTGCAAATTTTGGGCATCGACGTTGGCGGCACCGGAATCAAGGCGGGCCTTGTCGAAACGACAACCGGCGAACTTGTTGGCGAACGCGTGCGCATCGAAACGCCCCGTCCGGCGACGCCAGACGCAGTAGGAAAAACACTGCGGGATTTGGTTCAGCAGATGAACTGGTCCGGTCCCATCGGCATGGGATTTCCGGCGGCCATCCAGCACGGGGTTGCCCGTACGGCGGCGAACATCGACAAGTCATTCATCGGCCTACAGATCGCCGAGTTCTTTTCCAAGCAGACGGGCTGCCCGATCCATGTCGCCAACGATGCCGACGTCGCCGGCATGGCCGAGATCCGTTTCGGCGCCGGTCGCGAAACGCCGGGCGTCGTCCTGATCATCACCATTGGCACAGGGCTCGGCACCGCGCTGTTCGCCGACGGCCATCTGATGCCGAATACCGAACTGGGCCACATCCTGCTCGACAACGGATTCGAGGCGGAACGTTACGCCTCGGAAGCGGTGCGTGTGACCAAGAAACTGAAATGGAAGGAGTGGGGAAAGCGTTTCGACCACTACCTCGTGACGATGGAAAACCTGCTCTGGCCCGACCTCATCGTACTGGGCGGCGGCGTCAGCAAGAAGCTCGACAAGTTTTCCCCGCAATTCACCGTCCGCGCACCGGTCGTCGCCGCCAGCTTCCTCAACCAGGCCGGCATCGTCGGCGCGGCGCTGTTTGCGGAATCCCAGCTACGTCAGGACGGCTGAAGATGTCATTCCGTTTATAAATCGCCGGAGACGCGAAGACGAGCCGCAGACAGTGCGGCAGCACGGCAAGGCGATGTCGACAAAGTGTCCGGTGATTTAGAAATGGAATCAGGCGCGCCGCGCGCCGACGACGCCCTGTACTTCATGCAGCGCAGCGAGGGTCTTCTTCAACTGGGCGAGGTTTTTCACCTCGCCGGTGAAACGCATGTTTGCCGTTCCCTGCTTGGATTGCGTGCTGACGGCCGTGACGTTGATCTTCTCGCGGGTCAGAACTTCGGACACATCGCGCAACAGCCCCTGCCGGTCGTTGGCATCGACCACGATATCGACGGCGAAGACGCCCTCTGTCTCGGTGCCCCAGGCCGTCTCGATGACACGCTCCGGCTGCATCGCTTCCATGTTGGCGAAGTTCGGGCAGTCGGCGCGATGGATCGAGACCCCCTTGCCACGCGTGACGAAGCCAACGATCGGATCGGGCGGTGCCGGCTTGCAGCATCCTGCGAGTTGCGTCAGCAACTTGTCGACCCCAACGATCAGGATGCCCTTCTCGCTGTCGTCACTCGACTTGCGTTTGCGCACCGGCGGCTCGGCGACGAGTTTGTCGTCCTCCGCGTGTGCGTCCGGCCCGCGCACGGCCATCTGCAGCTGACGTGTATTCAGTTCGGCTCGGGCCATGGCAATGAACATGTCGTCGCTCTTGGCGAATCCCAGGCGTGAAGCCAGTTCGTCGAGCTTGAAACCCGACTCGCCCATGCGCTGGAGTTCGCGGGTCACGATCGCGCGGCCGTCGGCCACCGACTGTTCCAGCGCCATGCTGGAGAACCACTGACGTACCTTGGCACGGGAGCGGTGGGTGAACAGGTAACCGAGCGACGCATTGAGCCAGTCGCGCGACGGCCCCCCCTGTTTCGCGGCGATGATTTCGACCCGCTGCCCGGTTTCCAGCGGCGTATTCAGCGTCACCAGCGCCCCGTCGATTTTGGCACCACGGCAGCGATGGCCGAGATCGGTATGCACGCGGTAAGCAAAATCGACCGCCGTAGCGCCGCGCGGCAGGTCGACCACCCGGCCCTGCGGCGTCATCACGTAGATCGTCTCGTCGAGTGCCGCTTCCTTGTAATTCTTGACCCAGTCGGAGGAATCAGAGACTTCGTCCTTCCAGATCATGAACTGGCGCAGCCAGGCGATCTTTTCCTCGTAGGAACTGTCGGCGGCGCCCTTGCCGCCCTCCTTGTAACGCCAGTGCGCCGCCACGCCGAGTTCGGCGTGCTTGTGCATCTCGCGCGTGCGGATCTGTACTTCCAGCGAACGCCCGTCCGGGCAACTCACCGCCGTATGCAGCGAACGGTAGTTGTTGCCCTTGGGGTTGGAGATGTAATCGTCGAATTCCTTGGGAATCGGCGACCACATGTTGTGCACGATGCCGAGCGCCGTATAGCAATCCTTGATCTCATCGACGATGACGCGCAAGGCGCGGACGTCGTAGACCTCGGAAAATTCGACGCTCTTCTTGCGCATCTTGTTCCAGATGCTGTAGATGTGCTTCGGACGCCCGTAGACCTCGGCGTTCTTGATCCCCACCGCCGCCAGTTCGCCCTTCAGGCGCTCGACGGCGTTGGCGATGAACTGCTCGCGCTCGGCGCGCTTTTCATCGAGCTGTTTGGCGATCTTCTTGTAGATGTCCGGATGCAGGAAGCGGAACGACAGGTCTTCCAGCTCCCACTTCAACTCCCAGACGCCGAGACGGTTGGCCAGCGGCGAATAGAGCTCCAGCGTCTCGCGTGCCACCTGGATGCGCAGGTCGTCCGGCTGGTCGACATAATGGCGCAGGGTCTGGGTCCGCGATGCCAGGCGCAGCAGAACGACCCGGATATCCTCGACGACGGCGAGGAACATCTTGCGCAGGATCTCGATCTGCGCCTTCATTTCCGTCAGATTCTGCTCGGCGCTTTCCGCGGAATGCGCGACGAATCCGCGGGTGATCGGACGCATCTTGTTCAGGCGAGAGATCCCGTTGACCAGTTCCGCGGCAGCGCGGCCGAAATCCTTTTCGATGCGCTCCAGGCCGTGCTCATCATAGGTCGGCACGGCAAACAGCAACGCCGCAAGGCGACAATCGACATCAAGACGCAACCCGACAAGGATCAGCGCCATGCCCTGCGCGTGATGCCAGATACCCTCGCCGCTGCCCAGCGTGCGATCGCCATAGACCGACCGGGCGAACTCGACCGCACGCGCGATGCGCGCCGATTCGTCCGCGGAAAGGCCTGCACACAAGGTCTGCAGGGTATGCTCGATGCCACTCTGCGCGGCGACGGAATGAACGACGGAAACCATGGCGCGATTATAAACCCCGGGAGACCGACTCATCGGTGGAGAAAAAGCCGCAGCGGCGAGCCAAAGCTCCGCCAGTCGCGCATAATTGCCGCTTTTTCTGAAGTCACCCGCCATGTTTTCGCGCTTTCATCATCCCTATCTGCTCCTGATCCTCACCACGCTGTTCTGGTCGGGCAACATGGTCGTCGGGCGTGCCGTGCGTGGCGAGGTGCCGCCGTTCTCGCTGGCGTTCTGGCGCTGGACCATCGCCTTCCTGCTTACCCTCCCCTTGGCTTTGCCGCACCTGCGCGCGCAATGGCCGATCCTCCGGCAGAACTGGCGCGCGGTGGTGATCCTCGGCCTGCTCGGTGTCGGCGGCTACAACACGCTGGCCTACATCGCCCTGCAATTCACCGGCGCGACCAACGCGTCGCTGCTCAACTCGTTCATCCCGGTCGCCACCATCGCGCTTTCCTGGCTCTTCCTGCATAAGCGGCTGCGCGGCGTCGAGTGGCTCGGTGTCGCCATTTCGCTGATCGGTGTAACGACCATCGTCGCGCGGGGCGAGCTCGCCACCCTGGCCGCCCTCACCTTCAACATCGGCGATCTGTGGATGCTCGGCGCCGTCGCCGTCTGGGCCCTCTACACCACGGGTCTGCAATGGCGGCCGGCCGGCGTTCACCCCATGCTGATGCTCGCCGCCTTCACCGCCGTCGGCCTGATTGCCCTGGCGCCAGCCTACGCCTGGGAAATCGCTCAAGGGCGGACGATCCATCTGTCCGGCACATCCATGGCGGCGATCATCTACACCGGCACCCTGCCCAGCTTCGTCGGCTACATCTTCTACAACCGGGCCGTCGGCGAAGTCGGCGCCAGCAAGGCCAGCCTGTTCATCCACCTGATGCCGGTCTTCGGTACGCTGCTCTCGGCACTTTTCCTCGGCGAGCAGCCGCAGCCGTTTCACTTGGTCGGCATCGGCCTGATTTTCCTCGGCATCTACCTGACCACGGCCAGGCGTCCGGGCTGAACAGCATGGTCTTTGACCGACTGATCGACTGGTGGCGAGGACGCGAGAAGTCCGGCTCCATCCCTGACGAACTGTGGCGGGAAACGCTCGACCGCCTGCCTTTTCTCTCGCGGTTGTCACACGAGGAACACACCCGCCTGCGGGCACTCGCCGAAACCTTCCTCTCTGAAAAGGAATTCACCGCCGTTGGCGGCCTGCAACTGACCGACGCCATGTGCGTATCGATCGCTGTGCAAGGCTGCCTGCCGATCCTCAATCTCGGCCTCGATCATTACCGGGACTGGGTCGGCATCGTCGTCTATCCAGACGAGTTCGTCATCCCGCGGACCGTCGAGGACGAATTCGGCATCATCCACGAGTACGACGACGTCGCCTCCGGCGAGGCTTGGGAAGGCGGCCCGCTGATCATTTCCTGGCACGACGTGCAGATGGCCGGTGAGGGTTACAACGTGGTGATTCACGAGTTCGCCCACAAGCTGGACATGCGCAACGGAGAGGCCGACGGCATTCCACCGTTGCCCGCCGAGTTGCCCCGTCCGGAATGGGAAAGAACGCTCGTGGCCGCTTACGAGGATTTCTGCGCCAAGGTCGACGTCCTCGACGCCGCGCCGGCACCGCTTGCCGACGAGATCGCCGATTCACTCCCTCTCGACCCCTACGCTGCCGAAAACCCCGCCGAGTTCTTCGCCGTGGCGAGCGAAAGCTTCTTCGAAACGCCGGACCTGCTAAAGCACGCCTACCCCGCACTGTATCGGCTGTTTGCACTCTATTACCGACAGGATCCGCTGGTCCGTTAGGCGGGACTATCGCAATCTCGTCCTGCGCATGAACTTGCCAGGCCGTTTGTTGATCAAAGCACGGTAAAACATCGAGGGCCGTTTTCTCCGCCCCCGATATCCTTCATGTGGTGCGTTTCCCGGTGCGAGGAACGTATGCGGCGAACCACGTTGTACAGTAGCGGGCACAAGCAACCTCGAGTTGCCGATTGGGAGACTCCCGAGTCCATCTCGCCCGCACCAGCCCCTGCCAACCGCCCCTCACGCTGGATGAGGGACACATTTCAAGCACACCGCACACTGTTCGTCGCGCTCGCCACCGTTTTGGGGCTCATAACCGGCGTTGCGCTCGACCGCCATTTCGTCGAGCCGCAACGAGTCGTCACGCAAGACGACATCGACCGCGCCGTCCGGGCCAGCGTGGAGAAAAAGCCGTTGCCTTCGCAGGCCGCCAAAGCCTACGAAACCATCCGTCCGTCGATCGTTCGCGTCGACGGCTTCGACCATCCGGAAGGCGTCGGCAATCTCCCTGCACCATTGGTCCCGGACAACAAGAAACAGGAAGACAAAAAAGAATCCAGCGAACGGCAATCGGTCGGCACCGGCGTAGTAATTACCGAACAGGGCAGCATCCTGACCAACCTGCATGTGGTCGTCGGAACCAGTCACGTTCGCGTCGTGTTCGCCGACGGAACCGAATCGGAGGCGGTGATCACCGGTATCGATCCGGACAACGACCTTGCCGTAATCCAGGCCAGAAAGCTCCCCGACGACCTGCAGCCGGCGACACTGATCACCACTGGGGATTTGCGTCCGGGCGACGAGGTGCTGGCCGTCGGCTTCCCGTTCGGGTTCGGCCCCTCGGCATCGACCGGCGTGGTCTCCGGCCTCAAACGGGAATTCGTCTCCTCGGACGGCAAGCGCGTGCTGTCCAACCTGATCCAGTTTGACGCCGCGACCAACCCCGGCAATTCCGGCGGGCCGCTGGTGAACATGGAGGGCGAGGTGCTCGGCATCGTCACGGCCATTCTCAACCCCTTGCAGCAGCGTTTTTTCATCGGACTGGCGTTCGCCGTGCCAATAGAAAATGCCGCCGCGGCGGTCGGTGTACCGCCGTTCTGATTCGCGCCACGAAAGGATCACCATGACCACCCACCACGACATGACCCATGCCCACGTCGCCTCGCTGATGGAGAAAATCCTGTACGAGGTGAAGAAGCTGATCGTCGGCCAGGACAACTTCCTCGAACGGGTGATGGTCGCCATGCTCGCCCAGGGCCACCTGCTGGTCGAGGGCGTGCCGGGCCTGGCCAAGACGCTGACGGTAAAAACCCTGGCCGCGACGCTCTCCGGCGGCTTCAAGCGCATCCAGTTCACTCCCGATCTGGTACCCGCCGATCTGATCGGCAACCGTATCTACAACCAGAAGACCGGCGAATTCACCACCACGCTCGGGCCGATCTTCACCCACCTGCTGCTCGCCGACGAGATCAACCGCGCACCGGCCAAGGTGCAAAGCGCGCTGCTGGAGGTCATGCAGGAACGCCAGGTGACGATCGCCGGCGAGACGCACGTCCTGCCCGCGCCGTTCCTGGTCATGGCCACGCAGAACCCGATCGAGACCGAGGGCACCTACCCGCTGCCGGAAGCGCAGGTCGACCGCTTCATGATGAAGGTGCTGGTCGATTACCCGACACCGGAGGAAGAGTTCGTCATCGTCGAGCGTGTCACCGGCGAGGCACCGGTGATCGGCGCCATCGCCACCACCGAGCAACTGGCCGCCTTGCAAGCCGAATGCCGCAAAGGCTTCGTTGAACCGGCGCTGATGCAGTACGCGGTGCGGCTCGTCTGCGCCACGCGCCAGCCGGCGAAGTACGGCCTGCCCGAGTTCGAGCCGTGGATCACTTTCGGCGCCAGCCCGCGCGCGACGATCAACCTCGTCGAAGGGGCGCGGGCGCTGGCCTTCCTGCGCGGCCGCGACTACGTGTTGCCGGAGGACATGAGCGAACTCGTCCCCGACGTCCTGCGCCACCGGCTGGTGCTCTCCTACCAGGCGCTCGCCGAGGGGATGACCGCCGACGCCATCATCGCCAGGCTGACGCAGCACATTCCCACCCCGGTCAAGGCGCTGGAAAGCCATGTCCAGGCCAGTTGATCCCGCAGATGCCGAGCGGCTGTTGCTGCGCCTTGAATGGACGGTGATCCGCCGGCTCGACGGGCTGCTGCACGGCGACTACCGCTGCTTTTTCCGCGGCCCGGGCATCGATCTGGCCGATCTGCGCGAATACCAGTATCACGACGACGTGCGGCACATCGACTGGAACGTCACTGCGCGCATGCAAACGCCCTACATGCGCGTCTTCAACGAGGATCGCGACCTGACCGCCTGGTTCCTGCTCGACCTCTCGGCATCGCTCGATTTCGGTGCACGGGTGAAGAAACAGGCGGTATCCGCCGAATTCGTCGGCGTACTGGCCCGCTTGCTCACGCGTCACGGCAACCGCGTCGGTGCGCTGTGCTACGGCAGTTCGGTCGACACCGTCGTCCCGGCGCGCAGTGGTCGGCGCCACGTGCTGCACCTGCTGCACGTTCTGCTCGCCCGGCCGGTGACAAAACCGTCACCGACGCAGCTCGCCACCCTGCTCGACCACGCCGCACGCGTGGTGCCGCGGCGTTCGCTGGTGTTCGTGGTTTCGGACTTCATCAGCGCGCCCGGGTGGGAAAAAGCACTTGGACATCTCGCCCTACGCCACGAAGTCATTGCCGTACGCTTGTCCGATCCACTCGAACACGACCTGCCGGATATCGGCATGCTGCTCCTGCAGGACGCCGAAAGCGGCGAACAACTGTTCGTCGATACGCACGACAGGGGGTTCCGCGAGCGCTTTGCGGAACTCGTTGCACAGCGCGAAGAGACGCTTCGTGACAATTTCGCCAACGCCGGTGTTGACGCACTCGAACTCTCCACCGACAGCGACCTGCTCGATGCCCTGCAGCGCTTCGCCGAGCTGCGCGAGTTGCGCAGTCGCGCGACCAGCGGGGGCGGCATGCCGACACATCTCGAAGCTCGCCAGACAGCGGAGGCTGGCAGACCATGACCTTCCAATGGCCGCTGATGCTCTGGGCCTTGTTGACCGTCCCGGCCCTGATTGCCCTGTATCTCTTCATCCTGCGCCGCA
Source organism: Propionivibrio pelophilus DSM 12018 (assembly GCF_059569095.1). NCBI lineage: Bacteria > Pseudomonadati > Pseudomonadota > Betaproteobacteria > Rhodocyclales > Rhodocyclaceae > Propionivibrio > Propionivibrio pelophilus. Next base: position 203,982 of record NZ_JCANUT010000002.1, read on the forward strand.
AGAAACAGGCGGCGCTGCGTTACGCCAATCTCGGGTTGGTGCGTGAAGCGTTGGGCATCGGCAATCGCCTGCGCCGCCACATCCCGCCGGCGCTATTTCTGCTAGCCCTGACGCTGATGCTGCTGGCCACGGCGCGACCGGTGGCAACCGTGACCCTGCCGACGCAGCAGGAAACGGTGATCCTGGCCATGGACGTTTCCGGCAGCATGCGCGCCACCGACGTGCAGCCAAACCGCCTGGAAGCCGCGCAGGCAGCGGCCAAGGCGTTTCTCACCGAACTGCCGCCACGCACCAAGGTCGGCGTCGTGGCCTTTGCCGCCACCGCCTCGGTCGTGCAGGCGCCGACCCTGTCCCGCGAGGATCTCTTCGCTGCCATCGACCGCTTCCAGCTGCAGCGCGGCACCGCCACCGGCAGCGGGCTGATCGTCGCCCTGGCCACCCTGTTCCCGGACGCCGGCATCGACATCAGCCAGTTGATCTACGGCCGCGTTGTGCACAGCGACAGCAACGCGCCGATCGGCCTGGCGAAGAAACCGAAAGAGGATTTCGTTCCCGTCGCCCCGGGATCGAACCACTCGGCCGCCATCATCCTGCTCACTGACGGCCAGCGCACGACAGGGCCGGACGCCATGCAAGCGGCGAAGTTGGTCGCCGAACGCGGCATCCGCGTCTATACCGTCGGCTTCGGCACCAAGGAAGGCGAGACGATCGGCTTCGAGGGCTGGTCCATGCGCGTGCGCCTCGACGAAGAAAGCCTCAAGAACGTCGCGGAAATAACCCACGGCGAGTATTTCTACGCGGGAACGGCGGTCGACCTGAAAAAAATCTACGAATCGCTGACGGCGAAGATCGCCTTCGAAAAGAAACAGACCGAGATCACCGCCCTGTTCGCCGCTGCGGCGGCGCTACTCGCGACTCTCGCCGCCGGTCTGTCGCTGTGGTGGCACGGGCGGGTGCTGTAACCCGCCGGGTCGAGTTCGTCACCCCGGCGAAGGCCGGGGTCCAGTTTGTACCGCTGAATTACGCAGCAAACAGCCAGGGTTGCGCAGCCTTGTGCTTCGCTTCGAACGCACGGATTTCGTCCGCGTGCTGCAGCGTCAGGCCGATTTCATCGAGACCGTTGAGCAGGCAGTGCTTGCGGTGCGGCGTGATTTCGAAGCTGAAGCTGAAGCCGGACGGCGTCGTCACGGTCTGTGCGGCCAGATCGACGTCGAGCTTGTAGCCTTCCGTTTCCGCGCATTCCTTGAACAGCCGGTCGACGACCTCGGCCGACGCCACGATCGGCAGCACGCCGTTCTTGAAGGTGTTGGCAAAGAAGATGTCGGCGAACGACGGAGCGATGATGACGCGGAAGCCGTAGTCCTCGATGGCCCACGGCGCATGCTCGCGGCTCGAACCGCAACCGAAATTGTCGCGCGCCAGAAGAACCTCCGAGCCCTGGTAGCGCGGCTGGTTGAGCACGAAGTCCGGATTCTTCGGACGGTTCGTGCAGTCCATGCCGGGTTCGCCATAGTTGGTATAGCGCCACTCATCGAACAGGTAGGGGCCGAAACCACTACGCTTGATCGATTTGAGGAACTGCTTCGGGATGATCGCATCGGTGTCGACGTTGGCACGATCGAGCGGGCAGACGAGCCCGTTGAGGCGGGTGAAGGGTTTCATGGGGTTCTCTCCTCTCAGGCTTGGCGGACGTCGACAAAATGGCCGGCGATTGCGGCGGCGGCGGCCATCGCGGGGCTGACCAGGTGGGTACGCCCGCCGGGCCCCTGACGGCCTTCGAAGTTGCGGTTGGAGGTCGAGGCGCAGCGCTCGCCCGGCGACAGGCGGTCGGCATTCATCGCCAGACACATCGAGCAGCCCGGCTCGCGCCATTCGAAACCGGCCTCGGTGAAGATCTTGTCGAGCCCCTCGGACTCGGCCTGGCGCTTGACGATGCCGGATCCCGGGACGACCAGTGCCAGCTTGACGTTGGCGGCGACCTTCTTGCCCTTGGCCACGGCGGCAGCGGCACGCAGGTCCTCGATGCGCGAGTTGGTGCACGAGCCGATGAAGACCTTGTCGATCTTGATGTCGGTGATCGGCATGTCGGCTTCGATGCCCATGTATTTCAGCGCGCGCTCGACGCTGGCACGGCGGACCGGATCACTTTCGGAAGCCGGGTTCGGCACCTTGCCGCCAACCGACGTCACCTGCTCCGGGGAGGTGCCCCAAGTTACCTGCGGCTGGATCGAAGCAGCATCGAGTTCGATGACAGTATCGAACACTGCGTCAGGATCGGACGTCAGCGTCTTCCAGTAGGCAACAGCCTTGGTCCACTCGTCGCCGTTCGGCGCGGCCGGACGGCCTTCCAGATAACTGATCGTCTTGTCATCGACGGCGACGATACCGGCACGCGCGCCGCCTTCGATCGCCAGGTTGCACAACGTCATGCGTCCTTCCATCGACAGGCCCTCGACGGCCGTACCGCCGAATTCGACACAGTAGCCCGTACCGCCGGCCGTGCCGATACGGCCGATGATCGCCAGCGCCATGTCCTTGGCGGTGACGCCCGCGCCGAGTTGGCCATTGACCTTGATCAGCATCGACTTCGACTTTTTCTGCACCAGCGTCTGCGTGGCAAGCACGTGCTCGACCTCGGAGGTGCCGATGCCGTGCGCCAGAGCACCAAAGGCTCCATGGGTCGCCGTGTGGCTGTCACCGCAGACGACGGTCATGCCCGGCAGCGTCGCGCCGTTTTCCGGAGCGATCACGTGGATGATGCCCTGGTTGGCGTGCTTGAACGGGAAGTAGATCTGCGCGCCGAATTCCTTGATGTTGGCGTCCAGCGTATCGACCTGCAGTTTGGAGACCGGGTCTTCGATGCCCTTGTCCCAGTTGTTCGTCGGCGTGTTGTGGTCCGGCACCGCGACCACCGTTTCCTTGCGCCACGGCTTGCGACCGGCCAGACGCAGCCCTTCGAAGGCCTGCGGGCTGGTCACCTCATGGACGAGGTGACGGTCGATGTAAAGCAGGCAGGTGCCGTCCGCTTCCTGGCGGACGACGTGGCTGTCCCACAGCTTGTCGTAAAGGGTCTTGCCGGCCATTGAATTCTCTCCTTGCAAACGCGCCGAGCTGGCGCACCGACGGGAACCCGGCGCCTCTCGCCGGGAATGAACGCGATCTTAGCGAGCCATCTATACCCTGACAAGACGAGTATTTATACTAGTACTCTAACTAATACTCTCCGAAGGCACCGCCATGAAAATCGAAGCCGCGCGTGCGCGCCGCAAGGAACTCGCGGCCTTTCTACAAGCCATTCGCAACCGCAGTCAGCCAGCGGACTTCGGCTTTCCGTCCGGAATGCGCCGGCGTACGACGGGCCTCCGCCGAGAGGAAATGGCGCAACTCATCGATATCAGCGCCACCTGGTACACATGGATCGAACAGGGACGCGACGTCAACATTTCCGCCGAGGCGCTCGACCGCTTGGCCGCTAACCTGCGCCTCACGCGCAGCGAGCGCGCCTACCTCTTTGAAATCGCCGACCGCCGCGATCCGCGCTCCGGGCAGTCCGAGAGCGACGACGTGCCGCCGCTGCTGATCAAACTGCTGGCCGATATCAGCGTGCCGGCCTACCTGATGGGGCGCTATTGGGATCTGATCGCGTGGAACAACGAAGCCGCCGAGCTATTCGCCGGCTGGCTCGACGTTCCTCGCAACGACGACGAACCGCCCAACCTGTTGCGTTTCGTTTTCCTCATGCCGCAGACCCGGACATTCCTTGTCGATTGGGAAGCACGTGCGCGGCGGATCGCCGCCGAGTTCCGCGCCGATTGCCGCAACAGCCTGGAAGATCCTGCCCTGCTCCGGCTCGTCGACGAGTTGTCAGCCGGCAGCCCCGACTTCGCCCGTTTCTGGAAGCAGCACGACGTGCTAGAACGCCAGGGCGGCGAGCGCGGCTTTCTACATCCGCAACGCGGGGAGATCACCTATCATCAGGCGACACTGCGACCGGACGAACACGAACACCTGAAGTTCGTGATGCTCAAGCCGCTGTAGTTGAATTCAGCCAAATCAGCGAGGCCATCCGCCCGGTTTGCCCGTCGCGACGGTACGAGAAGAAACGCTCTTTTTCGCTGACGGTGCAAAAATCCCCGCCGCAAACACGCGTCACCTTTAGCCGGGCCAAGCATTGACGGGCGAGCAGGTAGATGTCTGCCAGCCACTTGCCATTGCTCATCAGCTTGAATGCATAAGCAGCCTCGGGAGCATCGACCATAAAGGCATCGCGCACCTCGCCGCCGACCTCGAAGGCGCGTGGTCCGATCGCCGGACCGAGCCAGGCCATCAACTCGCTGCCGGGAACTCCCATCGCCGCGACGGTCGCTTCGAGCACGCCGGCCTGCAATCCGCGCCAGCCGGCATGCGCGGCGGCCACGACCGTTCCAGCCATATCACAGAACAGTACCGGCAGGCAGTCGGCGGTCATCACCACGCATGCCACGCCCGAACGGCGGGCGAACGACGCATCGGCCTCCGGTGGGAGGGCGGCGCCAACGTATTCTGCCGCATCGACGACCCGCGTGCCATGCACCTGATTCAGCCACACTGGCTGCCCGACGACACGCCGGCAGACGACGCCGCGATTGGCGGCAACCGCCGCCGGATCGTCACCGACGTGATCGCCCAAATTGAGGCTGGAAAAGACACCGTCGCTGACGCCGCCGCTTCGTGTCGTCACGAGACAGCCGACACGCGCAGGCGCCGGCCAGTCGGGAATGATCGATTCAAACCTATTCGAGATCGTCATCCTCGTCCTCGGAGCCATCGCCGCGGGCGTAGATTATTTCCGGTCCGTCCTCCAAGTCGTCGTCCCAATCCTCATCGACTTCTTCGGCCGCTTGCGCCTCGAACGCCAGCATGCGTGCCGTCGCGACCAAATCGTCCATATCCTCGGGCAATTCGGACTTCCAGAGCATCGATTTTCCCGTCACTGGATGAACCAGACCGAGACGCCTTGCATGCAGCGCCTGGCGCGGGAACGCCGGACCGATGGGAATGCGGCTTGCCCCGCCGCCATAGACCGGGTCGCCGACCAGCGGATGGCCAATCGACGCCATATGCACGCGAATCTGGTGTGTCCGGCCGGTTTCCAGCGCGCATTCGACGAGCGTGCAGTCGATGAAACGCTCGACGATGCGGTAATGCGTACGTGCCGGTTTGCCGCTGCGCACGATGGCCATCTTCGTACGCTGTGTCGAATGGCGACCGATCGGTGCATCGACGGTACCGCCACGTTCCACGTTGCCGCGCACCAGCGCATAGTAGTAGCGCTTGACGGAGCGCGCCTGCAACTGGCGAACGAGATCGGTCTGCGACTCGAGCGTGCGCGCGACGACCATCAAACCGCTGGTGTCCTTGTCCAGTCGATGCACGATGCCGGCGCGCGGCACCTGTTCCAGCGATGGATCGTGATGCAGCAAGGCATTCTGCAGCGTACCGCTCCAGTTGCCGCTGCCCGGATGCACCACCAGACCGGCGGGCTTGTCGATGACGAGGATTGCCTCGTCCTCGTGGACAATCTCCAACGGGATGGCTTCCGGACGCGAAGAGAGCTCCCGGGCATCTGGCGCCTCATCCAGCTCGATGATTTCTCCGCCCCACAACTTGTGCTTCGGATCGGTGACAACAGCACCATTGACCTTTGTGCGGCCATCGCGGATCCAGTTCTGCAAGCGGCTGCGCGAGTGCCGGGGCCAGAAACGGACCAACACCAGATCGAGTCGCCGCCCGCTGTCTTCGTCCGGAACCCGTAAGGCATGGCAATCGTTTGCGCTATAATCGCCGCGCTTTTCACGTTGATTTTCCCGTTCCGGCTCCCCGGAACGGCTGCTATCTATTTTTTCAGGTGGGATGTTCATCATGCGTAGTTTAGCGGCAATCGCAGCGCTTTTTCTCGCCATGCTCCTTTCGGGCTGCGGATTGCTGCCGGAGGTCAAGGACGAAACCGTCGGCTGGTCGGCCAACAGGCTCTACAGCTCCGCCAAGGAATCGCTGAACGAAGGTGCTTACGAAAGCGCCATCAAGTACTACGAGAAGCTCGAATCACGCTACCCCTACGGACGCTTCGCCCAGCAGTCACAGATCGACATCGCCTACGCCTACTGGAAGTCGGGCGAGCCGGCGTCGGCACTCGCTGCGTGCGACCGTTTCATCAAACTGCATCCGAATCATCCGAACGTCGATTACGTCTATTACCTGCGCGGCCTGATCAATTTCAACGAGGACATGGGCCTCATGGGCCATCTCAGCCTGCAGGACATGACCGAGCGCGATCCCAAGGGGGCGCGCGAGTCCTTCGAGGCGTTCCGCGAACTGATCACCCGCTTCCCCGATAGCAAATATACGCCCGACGCGACACTGCGCATGACCTACCTGGTCAATGCCCTGGCCCAACTCGAAGTCCACGTGGCCCGCTACTACATGAAGCGCGGCGCCTACCTTGCAGCGATCAACCGGGCCCAATACGCGGTGAAATCCTATCCGGACGTACCGGCCACCGAAGAAGCGCTGTTCATCATGGTCAAGGCCTACGACCTGCTGGGCATGAACGACCTGCGCGACGATGCCGAACGCGTCATGCGCAAGAACTTCCCGAACAGCGTCTATTACACCCGTGGTCTGGAGCAGCCGGACAAGGGACCGTGGTGGAAGCTCTGGTAACCGCCAGCACTCAGGCCCGCAAAACGCCGGCCTGAACCTTCATCAGACTTCAACGCCGCCAGCCACGCCCGGAACCTCGCTCCTGGCGCCAGTAACCGCCATCCTGGCGCCAATTTCTCCCGTCCTGCTGCCAACGATGCGGCACCCAGACATGGCCATGACGCGGCGGCGCCCAGCGGCCGGGAACCCAGACATGGCGTCCGCTCGACCAGTTCCAGTAACCACCGATCCAGACATACCCGTAGACCGGTGGCGCGCCGACATATTCCACGCGTGGAGGCGGCGGCGCCACGACGACAGACTCGCCATAATACGGGCCACGGGCCGGGACGGGGGCAACGACACAGGCTGACAGTGAGACTGTAGCGGCAACGACAGCTGCGACGAGACCTGGCTTGTTCATGATTCGCTCCTTGAAAAGGAAGGGACACGTCCATAAACGTTTCAGACCTCACCGGGACGACGCTGACGCCCCGGAGTTACGCTCTCTTACAGGTGCCGCAGATTTGCAACACTTTCAGGCATGCCGTGACAACTACCGATGCACCAGGACGGCCATCTTCGAATGGGCCAGCACCTTCTGTGTCTCGCTGCCCAACAGCAAGGCTGAAACGCCTTTCCGCCCATGCGACGCCATGAAGATCAGGTCGCATTTCTTCCTCTCCGCCACCTGCAGGATCGCATCAGCCGGAAAATCCCCGGTCACACTGACGCACTCGCACTGAACACCTGCCTCCTGCGCCGCCTTCTCGATCGCCGCCAGATGGCGGGTCGTTGCCTTCCGGATCATTTCCGCGTGCTCGTCCGGAGGCATATAGCCGACGGGGATGATGCCTTCGTAGATCAGCGGCGTAGCTGTCGGCGCCACGAAAAGGCCGGTTACACCCGCGCCGATGGCCTTGGCCAGGCTGACTCCGGCCTTGATCGCACCGGCCGAGAGTTTGGAACCGTCTGTCGGGATCAGGATGTTTTTGTACATGATCGTTCCAATCAAAAAAGTATCGGCAAGCACTCAGCCCGCAAACGGAATCACCCAGATGACCATACCTAGAAGGTAGCAAACAATCGTCGACACGACGACAAACGGGATGGTCCACGACAAGAACTCGCGCAATGAAATCTTGCGCTGCTCTTCGTTCTGACAAATATTCAGCGCAGCGAACAGGGCCGGCGCCCCGGCCACCGTGAGATTACTGCCCAGCGTCCCCGACCAGAGCAGCATCCACCATAGCGGCCAATGTGGCGAGACGGTGTTATCGAGATCCTTGATCGTATACAGGAAGGTCAGGATGTAGGCATCGTGCTCGACAATGCCGACGATCGGCACGGTGACCCAGTAGAGCAGCGAGGCGCCGAGAACGTAGCTTTGCGCGAACAACGGGCGGAACTGGTCCGCCAGCTTCTCCAGGATATGCACCTTCTCCAGGCCGCCGACCAGGGCAAACAGCGCGATGTAGAAGAACACGGCGCGCCAGTCGAGTTCGCCGAGAACCTCCTCGAAATCGGGCGCATTGGTACGTTCGCCGAGCAGTTCCAGCAGCAGCACCAGACTGATGGCGCCGGTCATGGCGATGAACCCGAGCTGGACCCCGAGTACCTGGCGAAACGCCATGCCCAGCACCGTCATCAGGAACCATACGACGACGACCGTGGCGAACAAGGGATTCGGGATGTGGGCTTCAACACCGAGATTGTTGATGTCGATCTCCATCCGCTTCTTGTGCGAACGGAAGCCGTAGACGTACATCGCGCCGAGGGTGACGGCAAAGGTGATCATCAGGATCGGAAACGACGACATGCGCCCCGAGTGGTAAAAAAAGTCCATGAACTCCGCACCCGCCACGCTGTGCAGCATCTGTGGCGGCAGATCGCCGAGGAGCATGGCCGACCCCATGAAGTTCGAAGCCAGGCCGATCATCAGGATCAGCGGCGTCACCGAGATCTTCAACGCGCGCGCCAGCGGTAGCGCCACCGGCGCCATCATCAGGATCACCACCACGTTGTCCACGAACAGCGAAATGATGCCCGCCAGCGTCGCCAGGATCATCACCAGCAGCCCGGCACGCCCGCCGGACAGCTTCAACGCCTGCACCGCGAGCCAGCTGGGAATACCGGTTTTCCCGAAATACGAGGCAATGACCCAGACACTGACCAGGATCGCCATGACGTTCCAGTCGACCATGGCGAAGGCTTCCATTTCGGTCATGACTCCGACCCAGATCATCGCCACCACGCCGATCAGCGCCGCCACCGTGCCGTCGAATACGTTGATGATCACCGCGATGATCGTCGCCGCGAAGATCGCAACGGCAATCCAGGACATTGCGTCCATCACACTCCTCCCTTGAGATTTGCTGAATGCTGATTGAAAGAACAGGGTCGCCGCACGCAAACCGGCAGGATCGTAGGCGCCAGAGACCATTCCGACAAGTCGAATATAATCATCGAAACATCGATTTTATGGATGTATCCTCAATTTTCAGCCGCCGCCATGTCCGACCTGAACTACCGACACCTGCGTTATTTCTGGATGGTCGCAAAGACCGGAAGCATCGCCCGCGCCTCGGAGCAACTCCATCTGACGCCGCAATCGATCAGCGGGCAACTCAGTGAATTCGAGAGCAAACTCGGCGTCGACCTTTTCCGGCGCTCGGGGCGCGCCCTCGAACTCACCGACGCCGGCCGCCGGATTCTCGGCATGGCCGAGGAGATCTTCTCCATCGGCGACCAGTTGCTGGAAGTCCTGCACGACGACGCCACCCGCAGTCCCATGCCTTTCCGCCTGGGGATCGCCGACTCGGTCTCGAAGTCGATGGTCTACCGCCTGGTAGAACCGGCGCTTTGCTTGGGTGATACCGTCCGTCTCGTCTGCCACGACGGTCATCTGGCGTCCTTGCTCGCCGACCTGGCCATCCATCGGCTCGACATGATCATCGCCGACCGGCCGATGCCGGCCAATCTGAACGTACGCGGATTCAGCCATCTGCTCGGAGAAAGCAGCATCACCGTCTTCGCCGCGGAGAAATACGCCCGGGAACTCTCCGGGACGTTCCCCGGAAACCTTCACGGTGCCCGTCTGCTGATGCCCGGCGAGGATGTCGCCATTCGGCCGAAGCTGATTCAGTGGCTAGGCGGATTCAATCTCCGCCCGCGGGTCGTCGGCGAGTTCGACGACAGCGCCCTGATCAAGGCGTTCGGGCAAGCGGGCGCCGGACTGTTCTTTGCTCCCACCGCGATTGCCGACCACATTTGCGGACAATACAAGGTGGTGCAGATCGGCCGCATCGACTCGGTGATCGAACAGCACTTTGCGATCACCACCGAGCGCCATCTGACCCACCCCGCCGTCGTCGAAATCAGCAAGTCGGCGCGCGAGGTCGTCTTTACCAACCGGAAATAGCGCCGGCGAACCGAGGAATCAGGCCGACTGCTTGATCGCCAGCACAGCCTGGTTGCGCAAGGTGCGCAGCAGGGCTAGTTCTTTCTCGGGAATCACGATCTCGCCAGCGCTGTCGCCGTCGGCGTAGATCATCGCCACCGGGTTGTTCTTGATGCACAGCGGGAAGATGACGAATGTTCCCGCATTGATGCCCGTGCGGTACCAGTCGGGGATTCGTCCAGAGATTTTCGGGTCGTTGGTGTCGGTGATCAGGATATCCACACCTTTCGACAGAGCGGCATGGAAAATATCCGGCTGGTAGGCCAGCGAGAAATTGAAGCGTTTGGCCATCTCCTGCGCATCCGGCCCGAAGCCGAAGCGGCCGAGCATGGTGTTGCTGCGCGCGTCGCGCACGCACAGGATGACCCGCTTGAAGCCCTTGGCCCGGTACATCGTCTCCAGGATGATGCGCAAGATGTCGTTGAGCTTGAAGTCCTCGACCAGCGTGTTGCTGATGTCCTGGATCCCAGCCATCAGGATCGCCTCGGGGCTGCCAACGCGGGAGATCGTGTCCTCAGGGCCATCCCCCGGCGAACTGCCTGGCGCCCCATGCGGCACGGCGTCGGCGAGGACGGTATCGGAACCGGCACCATCGTCCGAATCAGCACTGACGGGGCGCTCTTTCTCGTTCAGCGTGCCAGGCTGGGCGCTCCAGGACTGGATCTGGCGACCGAAGGCAGACTGTTTCAGGCTGATCCCGATAATTCCCGCGAAATGCGCGACATCCTGGAACGATTTTTCCATCGTTTCGCGCAATGCTTTCTCGCTCAGACCGACGTTCTCGCCAAAACGGGCGGTGACTTTCCGCAGTTCCTTTTCGCGATTGGCCGGTTCGACTTCGGCGACCAACGTGCACAACTCGTTGGAGAACGCCGAGAGGATGCGCATCCGGTCTTCGGAGGTATGGGCCTTGCGGACGCTCCCGGCGGGCAGCTTGCGCATGCTGTTCACGATGAGGCTCGGGAATCCCCAGCTTTGCGCGATCCCGATTCCCAGATCCTCGAAAGTAATGCCGAGTACCTGGATCGCTGCCGCCTCCTCGCTGCAGGACTTCTGCTCGGTCACTCGCCGGATCTCGTCGGCCTCGTCGGGGAAATAGTACTGGCTCAACAGGCGGCCGAGGTTGTAGAACATCGAGCAGATGAATAGCTGCTCGACTTCGCGCGGCGCTGCTTTCTCGCCAATATCCTTGCCCAGAATCCCGGCCAGGTTGGCACGCAGGAACTCTTCCTTGAGTTGCGTGGTATTGCCCTTGTTCTTCAGGTGTTCGAAGAGCAGGACAGTCACTGCGATGTTGCGGACGGCGTCGAAGCCGAGGACCAGCACCGCACGCGAGATGGTACTGATGTTGCCGCCGCCGGCCTGCCGGTAGAACGCCGAGTTGACCAGCCGGAGGATCTTGTTGGTCAGCGAAAAGTCCTTGAGGATCGAATTCGACAGTGTGGCGATGCTCTCCCGGTCGGAGGTGGTGATCTTGTTGATCATGCTCACCGAGTCGGACAAAGCCGGAAAATCGCTCCGGTGGCGCATCCGCCGGAGAAGAAACTCCACCGTGCTCTGCCGCGCATCAGCCTCCACTAACGGCTCTTCCGGCGTCAGGTAGGCATCCAGGGCCTCGCGCAGTTGCGCCGCCGTCGCGATACGTTGCTGCGGATCGCGTGCGATGGATTTGTAAAGAACACTCAGCAGCCGCTCGTCGAGTTCGAAGCCAGCCCCTTCGGGCACGCGGACATCGTTGTCGGCGAGGTATTGGATCATCTCCGCAGCGCCCTTGCCCTGCGCGCCTTTCTTCCCGGTAAGCAATTCAAACAGAACCAGGCCCAGCGAAAAAACATCCGACCGCTCGCTGCTTTCGCGCTCGCGGATGTACTCGGGCGCCATGTAAGCCGGGGTCCCCATGAACGAATCGCCATCCTTCGCAAGCGTTTCCACCCGCGCCGCAATGCCGAAATCCATCACCCGCGGGGTGCCGTTCTCGTCGACGAGGATGTTGCTCGGCTTGATGTCGCGATGGATGATTCCCGCTGCGTGCGCATGCGTCAGCGCATCAAGCACCGGAACGATCTGCCCGATCGCCCGGGCCGGCGTTTGTCGCCCGCTCTTGCGAATCAGCTCCGCGAGATTCGTCCCGGGCACGTATTCGAACACCAGGTAGAGATCGCCGCCCTCCTCGCCGGCTTCGAAAATCGGGACGATGTTCGGATGGCGCAACTGGCTGACCAGCCGGGCCTCCGACAACAGCTGCTGATTCTTCTGCGGGTCGGATTTCGAAAAGTGCAACGTCTTGATTGCCACCTCGCGCTGCAGATGCGGATCGCGGGCAAGATAAACCACACTCTGAGAGCCTCGTCCCAGTTCACGCAACACATCGAAACGTCCAATTTTCCTGCCCATCCCGCCCCCGCCGGTGTCATCCGGTACTGATTTCGCGGCATTCTATCAGGCAGACGTCCAAGTCCGTGACTCGTCAACAGCACTCGTCTTCAAGCAGTTCGAGCAGTTGCAGCGCCTCATGATCGTTCCAGGTTTCGAAAAGTTCGCGCACTTGGTTGATGTGGCAATGAATCAGGAAGAGGTCGTCAGGACGCGGCCCCGACCCTCCGGCACGCTTTTTACGGAAATAATCCCAGAAGGTCGTGACACGCTCCGGCACTGCCAGGTGGCTGTCGATGAACGCCATCACGCGACGGGCGTTGCCGTCGCAATCGATATCCTTGAAGCTCACGTAGCGGTCGGGCTTCGTGCAGTTGCAATCGTGGGGCATGATGCGATCTCGCTGAAACGGTGACAACCTATCACGCAAGCAAAACCGATACCTGCCACCAGCACAACGTAAGCGACTGATTATTTGGGCCCAGTACTTACCCCGCCACCGTCATTGAGGCAAATGCGACGAACAAGGAAATCGGGCGTGTCGTCAATCGCGCAATTTGCCGATGTCGATCCAGAGCAACGCTCCGCTAGCGTCGCCCCTCGACCCAACGACGATGGCGGCCTGCCCAAAACCGGCGGCCAGTGCACAAACCTGACCTTCCGGCGCATCGAAGACGCAAAAACCGGGTTCGTCCGGCCAGCGCCCGCCGTCAGCCCGATTCCGGGCGGGCACGTAGCGCCACCCGAGCGTCTCGATACTTTTCCGCAGCGCCTCGTTGCGCGCCCCATTCTGCAAGGGGGTCGGTTTTCCGCCGGGGTTGCAGGCGGTGATGACAGCCCAGCTGCTGGCATCCTCGTCATCAAGCCAGGCCGCAAAGTCGGGGTGAGGCACTCCGATCCGCAGATCGAAGCACTCACCGCGCACATCAATGCAATAAGTTGTTGCCAGGAAAGACGCCTCGAGCTCCGGAGTGTTCATCACCCCCAACCATTCGTTAGCGTGACAGGAAAGCCAACGGTACCGTAACCAGTTGAGGAAATGCAACCAGCGCGATAAGAACGAGCACCTCCGCGAGCAGGAACGGCCACATGCCCGCAACGACGCGACCGACCGGCAGCTTGCCGACACCGCACACGGCCGTCAGCGACGTCCCGACCGGCGGCGTGATCAACCCGATCGCGTTGGCCATCACGAAGACCACCCCGAAATACACCGGGTTGATCCCGGCCTGCTTGACCACCGGCATCAACACCGGCGCCAGGATCAGGATGTTCGGTGTCATGTCCATCGACGTTCCGATCACCAGCGTAATCAGCACAACGGCAAGCATGAAGAGCTTGGGCGATTCGAGCAGGCCGCCGAGCATCCCGACGAGTTGCCCGGGCAGATCGGCAACCGTGATCAGCCACGCACTGACCATCGCCCCGCCGACGAGGAACATCACCACGGCAGTCATTTTTCCGGCGCTGAGGAACAGGCGGTAGAGATCCTTGAACTTCAGTTCACGGTAAATGAACATCCCGACGAACAAGGCGTAGGCGGCGGCCACGACCGCGGCCTCGGTCGGCGTGAACACCCCCATTTTCAGGCCAACGATAATGATGCCCGGAAGAACCAGCGCCCAGACGCCATCGACGAACGTCTTGCGCATTTCGGCCGCGGACGGCTTGGGGCGTGTTTCCAGCTTGTCGTGCCGTGAAACGAGCCGCCAGGCGATCAGGATCGAAGCCCCCATCAACACGCCGGGAACGATACCGGCCAGGAACAGCTTGGTGATCGACACCTGCGCGGCGACGCCGAAGATGACGAACGGAATGCTCGGCGGAATCACCGGCGCGATGATGCCGCCGCAGGCAATCAGGCCGGCACAGCGCGGCACGTCGTACTTCGCATCGCGCATCATCGGCAGCAGCAACGCAGCGAGTGCTGTCGTATCGGCAAGCGCCGAACCGGACAGGCTGGCCATGATGATGGCGGCGATCACCGCCACGTAGCCGAGACCGCCCTGGATATGGCCGACCAGGCACAGCGCCATATTGACGATGCGGCGGGAGAGTCCGCCGGCATTCATGAACTCACCGGCGAGCATGAAGAATGGCGCCGCAAGCAGAACGAAATTGTCCGCGCCGTTGATCAGGTTCTGCGCAATCAATTGCGCATCGAACATGCCCATTTGCCACATCATGGCCGTACCGGCCAGCAACAGAGCGAACGCGATCGGCACACCAAGGATCAGAAAGCCCAGCAGGCAGCCGAGAAAAATTGCTACGGTCATTTGGCTACTCCCTTGCCGCCATTATTGTTTTCACCCCCGCCCTCTGCCTCAACCTCATCGAGCGACCCGTGTACCGTTACCAGGTCCTCTTCTGTGGCTTGGCCGGTGAGGACGACGTAAATGTTGCGGACCAGATAAATGGCGATACCGACGCTGGCGACCAGGCCCACGGCATACTGGATCGCGACCGGCAAGCCGGTGGCCGGGAATTCGGTCTGCAGGCCGATGATCGTCTGCTTCAGGCTGCCCTTGAAGATCAGCCAGCAGACGCCGAGCAAGAGCAGGCTGGTGACGACGACGCAGATTTTCTTGCCCGCCGGCGGCAGGCGCTTGATGAACGAATCGATCCCCAGGTGGGCGTGTTCCTTCATGGCGACCACAGCGCCCAGGAAGGTCAGCCAGACGAACAGGATGCGCGACACTTCCTCGGAAATGGTGATCCCGGAATTGAAGCCGTAGCGCAGCACGACGTTGCCGAACACCAGCACCAGCATGATCGCCAGGAACAGCACGATCAAGCCGTTGAACAGGTTCAGCACGTATTTTTCGAGCGTTTTCATTGTTCCCCTCACGTTGTCAGCCGCGTTGCAAGCTGAGAAGCGGGCCGGCCAGATGGCCGGCCCGCTTGCGGTGATCTCGGAGTTACTTCAGGTTCTTGACCCGCTCGAGCTCGGCGTTGAAGGCCTTGATCAGTTCCGGATCCAGTTGCGCGGCGTACTTGTCGACCACCGGTTTGACGGCTTCCTTCATCCGGGCGAGTTCAGCCGGGGCGATTTCGTTGAGCTGCATGCCGTGGTCGGTCATCACCTTGCGCGACTTCTCGGTCATCGCGCGGGCGGCCTTGCGCTGCACGTCGCGGGCTTCAACAGCCGCCTCTTCGAAAATCTTCTTCTCGTCGGCCGACAGCGAATCCCAGAAGGTCTTGCTGACCATCATCATCTGCGGGTTGTAGATGTGGCGCGTGCCGCTGAAGTACTTCTGGACTTCATAGAACTTGCTGGCATCGACCGTCGTTTCCGGGTTTTCCTGCCCGTCGACCGTCTTCATTTCCATCGCTGTGTAAAGTTCAGGGAACGGCATCGGCACGGCGTTGGCGCCGAGCGTGTTGAACATGTCGACGTACAGCGGGTTGAGAATCGTACGGATCTTCAGGCCCTTGATGTCTTCCAGCTTGGTGACCGGCCGCTTGCTGTTGCTGATGCTGCGGTAGCCCTGCTCCATGAAGCCGAGGCCGACCCAGCCCTTGGCCGGCATGTAGCCCATCAGCTTCTTGCCGAACGGGCCGTCGAGCACGGCGTCGGCCTGGGCGGTGTTGGCGAACGAGAACGGAAAGTCGAGTACGACGAATTCCTTGATCGTGCCGACCAGTTGGGCCGGCGACATCATCGAGATCTCGATGGTACCGCCCTGCATCGCCGCGGCGACCTGCTGCTCGCCGCCGAGCGTACCGTTCGGGAAGACCTTGATCTTGATCTTGCCGCCGCTCTTCTTGTCGACGACGTCGACGAACTTCTGCGCGCCAAGGCCTTGCGGATGGTCGATCGCGTTGACGATCGGGAATTTGGCCGAACGCTCCTTGATGTCAGCCGCTGAAGCGCTGCCGGCGACGAAAAGCATGGCGGTGGACAGGGCGATCGTGGTCAGGACTTTTTTCATTACTCCTCCTCTTGGATTGATGGGTCACAACTGACAAAGCGGCGCGAAGAATTGCACAACGCTTTTCAGTGAGCAAAGCCAAAGGGGAGTAAAACTACTCAGCGCGGGCTGATTATCCGGTTGAGCCTCGCTCTGGCCGCAAGGCCTCGGCAAGCCGGGCCAGCAGCGCCGCGAGGTCGACGGCAAAGCTGTCGATCTCGCCTTCCTCGACGCCACCTCCCGCAAATTGCCGTTGCAGATCGACGCAGCGCCGCTGCAGGTCGTCCGCGCCCAACATGCCGAGCAGCGACTTGGCGCCATGAACGAGTTCCCTCACGCTAGCGTGATCGCCATCCTGACGCGCCGCATCCAGTCGGCCAACCAGATCGCTCCGCTCATCGACCAGGCGACGCGCGAGACGAACATAGAGATCGCGCCGGCCCATCATCCGTGAAACGGCTTGCGCGACGTCAATACCCGGGATTGCGGAGAGGGCGGAAAACGCCTGTTCGTCGCCGGGAGCCAGGCTGTCACCGCTTGCCACTTCCGGAAGAAGGATATCCGCCTCCTTACGCGCCTCCGGGACATCGAGGTGACGCTTAAGACAGGCGAACAGCAGATCGGGCTGGATCGGCTTGGCGAGGTAGTCGTTCATCCCCGCCGCCAGGCAACGCTCCGGATCACCTTCAAGTGCGTTGGCGGTCAAGGCAACGATCGGTAGTTTGTCGAAACGCGGCTCCTGCCTGATTTCCGCCGTTGCCGCAAAGCCATCCAAGGCCGGCATGTGGATATCCATCAGCACCAGGTCGAACGATCCGGTCTGCAGACAACGAATGCCCTGTCGGCCATCGCCGGCAACGCTCACCCGGGCGCCGAACATTTCCAGGAGATCGTGCATGACCTCCTGATTGATCGCATTGTCCTCGACCAGAAGAATCGAACGACCGGCCAACCAGCCCATCGCTTCCGGCGCCTTTGCCTCGCCGGCCGCGTCGACTGGCCGCGCTGGCTGCATCGACAAGCTGGCGGAAACACCGATACGCAAGGGCACTTCGAGCGAGAACACGCTCCCCGTGCCGAGTCGGGAATGCACGCCCACGCGACCACCCATCAGTTCGGCCAGCATCCGGCTGATCGCCAGGCCCAGGCCAGAGCCCTCGAACGGCCGCGAGATGGAACCGTCCAGCTGCTGGAAGGGGCTGAACAACCGGGGGATATTTTCATCGGCGATGCCGATCCCGCTGTCTTCAACGTCGAAGCGCAACCGTATCTGTGCCGCATCGCGCGCACATTCGCCAACCCGCAGAACAACCCGCCCGCGTTCGGTAAATTTCACGGCATTGTTGGCAAAGTTGATCAGGATCTGGCTGATCCGCTTGACGTCGCCGATCAGGATGTCCGGCACCTCCGGCGCCACCTCAACCGTCAATGCCAGGCCCTTGGCCTGCGCCTGCCCGGACACCAGGTCGGCGACTTCGTCCATGGTCTCGCGCAACGAGAACTCGGCGGGACGGAGTTGCAGCTTGCCGGCTTCAAATTTCGAGAGGTCGAGAATATCGTTGACGATCCCGAGCAAGTGCCGGCTCGACGACTGGATGCGGCTGATGTAGTGGCCGACGCGCGGATCGGCGTTGACATGTGCCGCCAGATAGCCCATGCCGATGATCGCGTTCAGCGGCGTGCGAATCTCGTGGCTCATGTTGGCCAGAAACTCGGCCTTCGCCCGGCTGGCCGATTCGGCCAGATCGCGCGCGGCTGCGAGTTCCTCGGTACGCTTGGCGACCTTGTTCTCCAGCGTCTGCGTCAACTCTTCGAGATCGCGCTGGGTCCGGATCAGTTCGGAAATGTCCAAGGCGACGGTACCGACAGCGACCACGGAACCGTCCTTTTCGTCCAGTACCGGGAAACGCACGGCGCTATAGGTCTTCTCGCTGCCGTCCGCTTCGTGCAGGGCATAGTTACGCGCCAGCGGCCGGCCGTTGTGCAGGACCTCCGCGTGCTCGGCCTGCAGTTTGGCCGCTTCCGGCTCCGGAAAGAGTTCCGCGTCCGTCTTGCCGAGCACATACCCCGGCGGAAAGTGACAACTGGCTTCAAAGACCGGGTTGGCCATCAGATAACGCCCGTCGACGCTCTTCATGTTCATTCCCGCCGGGATGTGGTCCCGGAAGGCCGCCAGACGCTGCTCGCTGCGCGCCAGCGAGCGCCGCGAACGCCAGTCGATCACGGTCAACGCCAGAATCAGGATGCTCCCGAGCGCAATCAACGCCACCAGCGCGCGGCGGGCGAAATGGTAGGAACGGAAGGCCTCGTCCATGTCTTCCTCGACTACCAGTCCCAGCGCGGCATCCGGAAGCCAGCGTGCGGCGCCGACGACCCGCCGCCCGCGATAATCCTCATAGTCGGAAAGCAGGCCGGTATCGAACGAGTCGAATTGCAGAAGGCGTTCGACAACGCGTGTCAGCGGTTCCGTACTGATCAGAGCCGGATCGGGAAGCCCGTCCTCGCGTTTGGGGATCACGCGTGCGCGCAACTGGAAGAGGCTCCAGCCCGGTTCCGCGCCTTCCGGCCTGGCCAGGCTCTTCTCGAAACGGATCGGCGAGAGGATGTTGCCTTCCTGATCGACCACGTAGGCTTCGCCGGTCACCCCGGGGCGGCCGTCGCGCAGCAGGCGGTAGAGACGCACCGACGGGTTCTCGTGCAGGCAGAGAAAAGCCATGCGCAGGCCGTTCTGGTCGACCGGCGCGCAGGAAAGCTGGTAGGCGTAGGCCGACGGATTCTCGACCAGCAGCGTTGAAAACGGGCGATTCGCCGAAATCGGCGGCGTCACCGCGCCGGCAAGCAGCAGTTCGGCCCGCCGCAGCGTCTCGCGCGTCGACGGCAACGGAAGCTGGCCGATGTAAGGCCGCGTCCCCGCCGTCATCACGCGCTTGCCATCCGGCGAGATGAGCGAATAGTCGTCGAAGCCGCGGCTCTGGTACAGCGGCGTGATCCAGGCCTCGAAGGCATTGTGGATCGACGGATCGTCGGGGTCGCCGATCAGGCGCGCGACCAGCGCCTTGTGCGTCGCCTCGTCGGCGATCTTGCGCACGCGCGCGACGGAGTCCTGCTGCAACAGCACCGCCCCGCGCGACATCGTCTCCAGATTGCTGATCACGTGGCTGGCGAGCGTCTGGTGATAGGTATTCCAGATCACATCGAGCACCGCGCTCCCGGCGGCGATCAACACGCCGATGGCCAGCACCGCCAGCAGGATGCGCGGGCGAAAATCCTTGTAGGAAAGCTTCATCGCGCAGACCCCGGACTGTCAGACGAACATCCGGACCAGTTCGGCAACCGACTCGACGTGCAGCTTTTCCATCAGCCGCGCCCGGTGATTCTCCACGGTGCGCACGCTGATATCGAGTTCCTGCGCGATCCGCGGGCTCGATTTTCCGGCGACGACACGTTCGGCGATTTCGCGCTCCTTCGGCGTGAGCAGCGCCAGCCGCGCTTCGCGCGTCACCCGCTCCAGATGTTCCGTGTGCAGTTGGCGGCAACGCGCCAGCGCACTGCTAACTTTGGCAACGAGGAGCGCGCCATCGACCGGCTTTTCGAGAAAATCGAATGCCCCTTTCTTGATCGCCTCGACGGCGCAAGGAACGTCCGCGTAAGCGGAAACGAGGATGACAGGCAAAAAACTGCCCTTCTCGAGCAAGCGTTTCTGGACGGCCAGCCCGTCCATCTCCGGCATCCGGAGATCGCAGAGCAGGCATTCGCACGGTACGGGGTGATAGCTGTCCAGAAAGGCCTGCGCAGAGGTGAACGTTCGTATCTCCGCATCGACGTCCCTGAGCAGTTCGCGGAACATCCAGAGAACGATGTCGTCATCGTCGACGACGTGGATGACGGGGCGGATTGACGACATCGACTCGCGTTCCATGCTTACCAAGGGGCGTCGACACTAGCACGCTTCATCTCGCCCCTCCAGAGAACGGCGTGATGCGCGCAATCAGGCCTCCGAATCTGCAGTATCGAGTTCTTCCAGCGCGCCAAGCCGGGCTTGCGCTTCAACGACCGGCAGGGCTTCGACCCCCTTGAGTTTGCGTTCGATCTGCCGCGTACGCACGCCGGCTGATTCGATGCTCTTGGTCGCCTGCTCGAGCTTCTTGCGCGTCGATTCGAGCGCTTCGCCAAACTTGCCGAACTCGGTCTTCACCGCCCCGAGGACTGCCCAGACTTCCGAGGAGCGTTTCTCGATGGCCAGCGTGCGGAAGCCCATCTGCAGGCTGTTGAGCAGCGCCGCCAGCGTCGTCGGACCCGCCAGGCTGACGCGGCATTCGCGCTGCAGGGTCTCGGCCAGGCCGGGGCGTCGCAGCGCCTCCGCGTACAGCCCCTCGGTCGGCAGATAAAGGATGGCGAAGTCGGTGGTGTGGGGCGGCTCGACGTACTTGTCGCGGATCTTCTTCGCTTCGTCGCGCAGCCGGGTTTCCAGCGCCTTGGCTGCAGTCTCCACAGCAGCCGGGTCAGCGCGCTCTTGTGCCTCGATCAGGCGCTGGTAGTCCTCGACCGGGAACTTCGCATCGATCGGCAGCCACACCGGGCGCCTGTCCGCGCCGGCATCGTTCTGCCCGGGCAGGCGGATGGCGAACTCGACGCGTTCGCTGCTGCCGGGCCGGGTCGCCACGTTCTTGTCGTACTGATCGGCCGTCAGCACCTGGTCGAGCAGCGCTTCGAGCTGCACTTCGCCCCAAGTGCCGCGTGTCTTGACGTTGGTCAGCACCTTCTTCAGGTCCCCTACTCCAGCCGCAAGCGTCTGCATTTCGCCCAGCCCCTTGTGCACCAGTTCCAGCCGTTCGCTCACCAGCCGGAAGGAATCGCCGAGGCGCTGTTCGAGGGTGGCGTGCAGCTTCTCGTCCACCGTCTTGCGCATTTCCTCCAGCTTGCTGGCGTTGTCGTTCTGAATCGCTCCCAGCCGCGCCTCTACGGCCTGCCGCAACTGCTCGAAACGCTGCTCGTTACTCTGGGTCAGGCGGCCCAACTGTTGGGCGAAGGCTTCCAGTTGCTGCGCTTGTAGCGACGACAGATGCCCGACCTGCGCGGCCAGCGTCTTCGCCAGTCGATCGATCGACTGCGCCTGTTCCTCGCGATCTCCTCGTGCGCTGCTGGCGGCTTCCTGGCGCCCGCGCGCCATCTCGTCGCGCAACTCGCGTTCCGTGCGTTCCAGGGCGCTTTCCAGTGATCGGAACTGCGGTTCGAGCGAAACGCCCCATCGCCCGAGACGCTGCAAAACGAAAAGCTGTACTGCCAGAATGACCAGACCAACGCCCAGCGACACATACACCCCGAGGTTCTCCATATTTCCTTTCTATTTCAGCGAAAAGTCGACACGGCTGGCGGCAATCTTTTTCTCGCCGTTGGTTGTTTCTTCCTTGGTCGCCGCCTTGCTCGGCAGCAGGAAGACTCGCTCCACCGGCACCTCGTGCCCCACCAGCCAGTCGCGCACGGCCTTCGAGCGGCGATCCGCCAACGCACGCAGGTCGTCGTCATTGACCGTCGAATTGGCCAGCATCAGCTTTTCCATCTCCTCCACCGGCAGGCTCTTGAGCATCCCGATGGCGTTGCGCGGTTTCGGGAATTTTTCCTCGCGATAGACGCGTTCGAGCAGCGCCGGATATTCCTGCGACGACACTTCGACCGTCTCGGCTGCCCCGCTCTCGACGTTCTTCCGTGTCAGCTCCTCGCGCTTCGCCGCCCGAACCTTGCGATCGATGCGCGCCTGCTTGAGTCCTTCGGGATCCTGTTCAGGATCGTATTTCCCTTCGATTTCGAGCTTCAGTTCAGGGCGGTCGACCAGCGCCTTCGCCAGAATCTCAAGCCGCTTGACGCCCTCAGGCGACAGCGTCGCACGGCCCGTATCGAATTCCACCGTCGACAGCTCCTCGCCACCACCGAACATCGAGCCGATCAGAGCAAACGGCGAGGTCAGCGCCTTGCCGAGCAGATTGACGATGACTTTGACGATCAATCCGCCGACGCTGAATTCCGGATCGTTGAGCGAGCCGGAAATCGGCAGGTTGATGTCGATCTCCCCGGCCCGGTTTTTCAGCAGCGACACCGCCAGCTTGACCGGCAGCGAGGTAGCCTCGGCACTTTCCACAGCGTCGCCGAAGGTCAGCTGATCAAGGAAAACCCGGTTCTCGGCTTCGAGCTGGTCGTTTTCGATCTTGTATTTCACGAACAGTGACAGCTTGCCCTTGTCGATCGCGTAACCGGCGTACTTGCCGGAATAGGCCGATAGCGCGGTCAGTTCGATGCCCTTCACGTCCGCCTGCAGGTCGAGATACGGTTTTTCCGACAGCGGGTTGATCTGTGCGGCGATGGAGAGCGGCGCGACATTGTCGTAATTGCCACGCAATTCCAGCTTGGCCTGGCTGCCGACCTCCGATGAAAGTCCGGTGACGCTGCCGCCGATCTCGCGCAAATTGGCCGAATAATTGGGCTTGATGAAGTTATCGGTAAAGCGGACGTTGCCGCCTTGCAGGGTAATTTTTCCGATCTTCACCGGCAACACCGGTCCGCTTTCGGCCGCGACAGGCGCCGTTGCTTTTCCCTCCGACGACTCGACGACTGGCTCCGGAGCCCCCCCTTCAGCCTTTTTTTCCTCCTGGCGCACGATCTGCAGCAGATTGAGCTTGCCCTCGGGACTGACGATCACCCGGGCGAAGAAATCGGCCAGCGCGATATCCCCCACCGATACCGATTCCGGACCGAGGCGCACATCGATCTTGCCGAGGTGCAGCGACTTCCAGCGCAGAAAATCGGCCGAGTTCAGCTTGTCGACCGCCTGGAAATCACCGATGGTGACTTGCCCGGCAAATCCGCCCTTCATCCCGGCATCGCCCTTTGCCTTACCGGTTTCGGCAAGGCGCAGTTGGACGTTGCCTTTGGCAGTCACCAGCCCCCGCGTGATATCGATGTTCAATTTCTCGGAAAAGTACGGCTGCAGCGGCAACAACTCGACGGACTTGAGGTCGAGATTCAGCTTGGCATCGAGCGGCATGGGCACCACGGCGCCGTCCACCGCCACCTTGCCTTTGCGGTTGAGTTGGAAGCCCGCCTTGACCTGCGCTGCCTGCGCCGGTTCGGTGGAAAGATTCGCCAACTCGAACTCCAGTCCCTCGACGACGTGAACGGTCTTCGGGGATACGGCGGCATCCTCGAAACGCACGTTGATGTCTTCGCCGACATACTTGGCGACATCCACCCGCCAGGGGGCGGCAGGGTCCTTCGCCGCTGCTTTTTTTACGCGCAACGCCGGCGGCTCGATCCATTCGATCCGCCCGCCGGCCAGACGCTTGATCAGGCCGCGTCCGCCCTTGATTCGCGCTTCGCCGATGCGCACCTGGCGCTTGCCGAGAGCCAGCGTGCCGTCCTTGAGCGAGAAAGCCTCGACTTTCAGCGAGTCACCGCCTTCAACAGACCATGCCGCCTCGAAATCGGCTTCGCTCCCTTGGCTGTCGAGTTTCCTGAGCACGGCGTTGATTGCCTTGACGTCGGCGCGGAAATTGCGTGGATTGGAGTCATCGACCCAGTGCAGTACGCCACTGCCGATTTTCACCTCGCCAACCGACCATGCGACTTCAGTTGGCGCCGGTGACGCCTTGTTCTTTTCCTTTCCGCCGGCCGGGGACGATTTCGGCAACAGATCGAGCCAGTTGATTCCGCCTTCGCGACTGACTCGGGCGACGATCTCCGGTGCATCCACCGCAATCTTCTCGATGGCGAACTTGCCGCCGAAAAGGTCCGCCGCCCCCACCGCCACGTCGAGTTGGCCGAAGGCGACCAACGGCGTTCCAGACGATTCCACGACCCGCAGGTTCTTGACGGTAGCCGCGCCCGACAGCAACAGCTTCGGAACGTTCCCCGGTTCCTCTTGGAACGCCAGTGTCAAATCGGTATCCAGCGTTCCGGATTCCATCTTCACCGGCAATCGGACCGGCGAATAATCGAAGTATTTCGGCAACTGCAGGTTATCCAGTGCCAGCACGAATTCGCTCTCGCGCGTGTCGGCGAACGGCTTGCTCTTCCCGGTCAGCGCCAGCGGCGCCCCGTTGATCGTCGCCGAGAAATGCGGCTCAACGAAGATATCCGTTGCATAGGCCATGCTGGATACAAACGGCAGCATCAGGGTGATTTCGTTGACCACGTGCTTCTCATTGACGACACGGTCGTCGAACTCGAACTTGCCACCCGAAATCTGGATATTGTTGAGGGAAAACGCCGGCATCGGGCCGGATACTTCAGCCTTCGGCTCGTCGTTCCGCTTCGAGGCAAACTCGTCGACCAGGTCGGAAAAGTTGAAGCGATCCGCTTCAGCCCGTACCACCCGGAATGTCGGATTGACGAGCTTTATTTCGTTGACCACCGGTCCCCAGCGGAACAGCGACGCAGCCTGCAGATTGACGTAGAGGCTATCGAACCCGGCGAAGGTCTCGCTTCCTTCCCGTTCCTTGACTTCCAGCCCTTCCACGTTCAGCGACAAGGCATAGGGATTGATGCTGATGCTTTTTATCGCGACCGGCCGGTGCAGCATCTCGCTCATTTTGCTCACCGCAACGTGCTTGACGATCGGCGGGAGCACGAAGAACCCGACCACGCTGAACAGGGCGACCGCCATGAACAGGCGCAAGCCGTATCGCTTCGTTTTTGGTGATTTCAGGGCCGACTGAAGTTTGTTTTTTTCGATCATGTCATTCCTCAGTAATCAAGAGGGAACCCGATGAATTCGTCACGGCGGGGAAGATGTGCTCCCGCGCCCGACGGATCCCAAAGCCAACGCCATCCAACCCGCCAGCAGACAGGCGCCTCCCATTGGGGCAAGCATCGCTAGCGGCTTCAATCCAGTTACAGCGTAGACGTACAACGATCCGCAGAACAACCCGATGCCGGCCACGAACAGCCAGAAGCTGATCCGCGCTCTTGGATACGCCAAGGCAATACACGTCAGAACCGCGGCGTGCACCAGGTGGTAAACCGACCCCGTCATCCAGGCTTCAAGGGTTCCCAGCGAGGACAATGTCCCGCGCAAGGCATGCGCGCCGAACGCGCCCAACGCAACGGCCGCGAAACCGAACAGCGCAGCGATCACCCGCATCGCCCTGCCCGAATCCGCCATTTCTGTCACCGACATCGCCGCTCTCTCCCCTTTTCTGTTTTCTGCTTGCCGGAAAAGCTGGCTAACGAATCCAGCCGCTGGCGAAATCCTCGATGGTGCGCGATAGCTTGTGCGGATCGTGGCGAATGTAATCGGTCTCGCTGGTGAAATCGCGCTCGATGATCTTGATGCCTTTCTGTACCAGCGATTGCCTGTCGTGCAGGCGCACCGGGATCTTGCCCTCTTCCTCGTACTTCCGCACCAGACTGCTGCGCAGTTCGCCGTTGTTCACCAGCAGATAATCGATCGCCCCCTCACCCAGATAGTGCTCAAGCACCCGCACAAAATCCTCGACGCCGAACCCATCGGTTTCGCCATGCTTGGTCATGATGTTGCAGACGTAGATGATCCTGGCGCTGGTATTGCGCAACGCCTCGACCATGCCCTGGCACAGCAGGTTGGGAATGATACTGGTGTACAGATCACCCGGCCCGATGATCACGTAGTCGGAATTCTCGATCGCCTCGCGCGCGCGCGGGTTGAGGCACCCGCCACCGAGCAGGAAGGCATCGCGGATCGGGATGGTCGTGTCGTGCCGCGGCACGTCGATATGCGTTTCGCCGACGATCTGCTCGCCGTTTTCCAGCGTCACACCCAGGCTGACATTATCGAGCGTGACGGGAATGACCTTGCCGTGCACGTCGAACATGTCCGCGAGCTCCTCGATGCCCCGCTCGAAATCGCCCACGATGTCCGTCAGTGCCGTTAACAAGAGATTGCCCACCGTGTGCCCGGCAATGCGCTTTCCCTCCTTGAAGCGGTATTCGAACAGCCGACGCACTACTTCGGTATCGTCCGCCAGCGCCACGATCGCCCGGCGCACGTCACCTGGCGGCAGGATGCCGAACTCGTCCCGCAACTCGCCGGTAGAACCGCCGGAATCCGCCACCGAGACGATGGCCGCCAGATTCAACTGCCGGTTCCGCCC
Source organism: Propionivibrio pelophilus DSM 12018 (assembly GCF_059569095.1). Lineage (NCBI taxonomy): Bacteria > Pseudomonadati > Pseudomonadota > Betaproteobacteria > Rhodocyclales > Rhodocyclaceae > Propionivibrio > Propionivibrio pelophilus. The sequence goes on from NZ_JCANUT010000002.1 coordinate 230,528, forward strand.
CAGGCCGGACAACACGTTGAAGGTTCCCGTGCCACCACCGATCGTGGTGATGTTGCACTTCGCTTCGGAAAGTTGTTTGCGCATGATTTGATGTAGCGATGCCGCTCAACCCCGGCCGACGAAGGGCATGGCGGTCGGCATGATGGTCAGGTTCGGAATATTGGCCTGCAAGGGCAGACTGGCCATGAACAGCACCGCGTCGACCACATGACGCAGGTCAAGCAACGGCTCGGGCGCTACCGAGCCGTTCGCCTGCAGGCACCCGTTGGCCATCGGAATGGCCATCTCGGTCGCCGCATTGCCGATATCGATCTGGCTGCAGGCGATGTCGAAATTCCTGCCTTCCAGCGCCAGCGAGCGGCTCATCCCGAGCACGCCATGCTTGGTGGAAGTATAGGGAACACTGAACGGCCGCGGCGCATAGGCAGAAATCGAACCGTTGTTGATGATGCGCCCGCCGCGCGGTTCCTGCTGCTTCATCAACGCGACAGCACCGCGCATGCAGAGGAATACGCCGGTCATGTTCGTATCAAGGACATTCTTCCATTGTTCGAACGTCAGTTCATCGACCGATATGGCCGGCAACGCGACACCAGCATTGTTGAACAGGACGTCAAGCCGACCGAATTCATCACGAATGCGCCCGAAAAGGGCATCGACGCATTCCGGTTGGGTTACATCGCAACGAACGGCGAGAGCCTTGCCACCCTTCGCTTCGGCACGCTCAACCACCGGTTGCAACGCCTCGACACTACGTGCGACCAGCACGACCCGGTATCCCGCATCGATGAATCCCTCGGCAACAGCCTTGCCGATTCCGCGCGACGCGCCGGTTATCAGGACAACTTTCTCGTTTGCTTGCATGAACTGATTCTCTCAATCCGTCGAAAGACGGTTTATTCACATTCGTCGGATGCCATTTTCGCAGAAAACACGCTGGCGGCTATGATCATCATCCCGCCAAACGCCTCCCGCCAGCCGAAGGATTCGCCGGCCAGCAACCAGGCTGCCAATGCGGCAATCGCGACTTCCATAAGCATGATGACGATGGCACGATTGGCCGGCAGATTTGACAATCCGTATTGCGCGACCACGTTGATGATCACAAGAACCAGTCCCAGCAGCATCAACAGTCCCCAAACCGGAACCGAAGCCACTGGCGCCGGTGACCGAGAAACCATCAGGATACCCGCGCCGACCAGAACGACGCCGGAAAAGGCCACCATCGACTTGACCTCGACCGGAACGTCGCGCGCGCGCCGTGAGTACACATTGAACAGAGCGAACGAAAACCCGGCGCCAAGCCCCAGCCAGTCGGCAATATCGCGCGGCAACGGCCAACCGACGGCCGGATGCCAGAGGATGGTCGCGGCCCCGGTGAGCGTCAGGCCGATGACGAGCGCACCGATGCGAGTCAGCCGTTCGCCGAGAATCACTCGCGAGAGCAAGACGGTCCACAGCGGCGCAAGATAGAAGAGCAGCAGCACCCGCACCACTTCGCCATGCAGCGTCGCCAGCAAGTAGCCGAGATTGGCACCTCCCGCAGAAACCGCCAGAATCAGGAGCCGCAAGGCGCTGCTGCGGACGCAGGTCCATGAGCGCAATGCGCGGCGAAACAGGAAAGCGCCGAGCAGGAACGCCACGGCGTAGGTCAGCGTCGACGCCATTACCCCGTCGACGCCGTTGTCGCGCAAAAAGCGGTACGGATACCAGATGACTCCCCAGACCAGCGCGCCCGCCAACAGCGAAACGACGGCAGTCGCCTGGGAAACGGAAGCGTCGCCACCACTGCAGTCGCCCCTATGGATGGTCCCTTCGCTTTCTTGCACGCCCTTTTTTCCTCCGTAACAGCGCTCGGGAAGTCCTCTATAATCGCCGCTTTACCATCGACGATCGAAACGCGCCCGTGAATCCGACGCCCGTAAATCCCCACCTCAGCAAGCTGCAGACCTATCCGTTCGAAAAATTCAGCCGGCTGCTCGCCGGCGTTACGCCGAATCCGGGCTTGCCGGAAATCAAGCTGTCGATCGGCGAGCCGCAGCATAAAACGCCGCAATTCATCAAGGATGCGCTGACCGCGGCGCTCGGCGGACTGGCGAATTATCCTACAACGCTCGGCCAACCGGCCTTGCGGCGAGCCATTGCCGACTGGATGGCTACCCGTTACGGGCTGGAGGGCGTCAATCCGGACACCGAGATCATTCCGGTCAACGGTTCGCGCGAGGCGCTGTTTTCCTTCGCCCAGACGGTCATCGATCCATCGCGGGGCTACGTGCCGCTGGTCGTCAATCCCAACCCGTTCTACCAGATCTACGAAGGCGCTGCGTACCTGGCCGGGGCCGACACGCGTTTTCTGAACACGCTCCCTGAGAGCGGCTTCGCCTTCGATTACGACAGCTTGAGCGACGAAGAATGGCGCCGGGTCCAGCTGCTGAACGTCTGCTCACCAGCAAACCCGACAGGCAAGGTACTTAACCTCGACGACTGGAAAAAAATATTCGCCCTCTCGGACAAGTACGGCTTCATCATCGCTTCGGACGAGTGTTACTCGGAGATCTATTTCGACGAGGCCAATCCGCCGCTAGGAGGACTCCAGGCCGCCAAACTGCTCGGCCGCGGCTTCGAGCGCATGGTGATGTTCTCCAGCCTGTCCAAACGCTCCAACGTTCCGGGCATGCGCTCGGGATTCGTCGCCGGCGACGCCGCCGTGCTCAAATCCTACCTGCTCTACCGGACGTATCACGGCGGGGCGATGAATCCGGCGATCCAGGCCGCCAGTATCGCCGCGTGGAAGGACGAAGCGCACGTCGTTGCCAACCGCGAGCAATATCGGCAGAAATTCGAAACTGTGACCCCCATGCTGTCCGGCGTGCTGCAAACCGCCATGCCCGACGCCAGTTTCTACCTGTGGGCCAGGACACGGATCCCGGAGACCGATTTCGCCCGGCGCCTGGCGGCTGACTATAATGTCTTCGTCCTGCCGGGCAGTTTCCTGGCGCGCGAAGCCCATGGGGTCAATCCTGGCGCCAACTTCGTCCGCATCGCTCTGGTCGCCCCGCTTGAAAAATGCGTCGAGGCGGCCGGCCGGATTCAACAGTTCGTTTCAACCCTTTAGGAACAGAAAAATGCAGCAATTCCAACAGATCATCGAAGACGCCTGGGAAAACCGTACCAGCTTGCAGCCGGGAAGCGCCCCGGCCAATGTCGGCGAAGCCGTCGCCAGGGTGCTGGCGGAACTCGATACAGGAACGCTGCGCGTCGCCGAGAAGATCGACGGTGAATGGGTCACCCACCAGTGGATCAAGAAGGCCGTCCTGCTTTCCTTCCGCCTGGAAGACAACGTGCTGCTGGACAATGGCCCGATGCGCTATTTCGACAAGGTGCCGACCAAGTTCGCCCAGTACGACACGGAACAGTTCCGCCGCGGCGGCTTCCGCGTCGTTCCGCCGGCAACCGCCCGGCGCGGCAGCTTCATCGGCAAGAACGTGGTCCTGATGCCCTCCTACGTCAACATCGGCGCCTACGTCGATGAAGGCACGATGGTCGACACCTGGGCGACGGTCGGCTCCTGCGCGCAGATCGGCAAGAACGTTCACCTCTCGGGCGGCGTCGGCATCGGTGGCGTGCTGGAACCGCTGCAGGCCAACCCGACGATCATCGAGGACAACTGCTTCATCGGCGCGCGCTCCGAGGTCGTCGAAGGCGTCATCGTCGGCGAAGGCTCGGTGATTTCGATGGGCGTCTATATCGGCCAATCGACCAAGATCTTCGACCGCGAAACGGGCGAAGTCACCTACGGCCGCATCCCGCCCGGATCGGTTGTCGTTTCCGGCAACCTACCCTCGAAAGACGGCAGCTACAGCCTCTACTGTGCAGTGATCGTCAAGAAGGTCGACGCCAAGACCCGCGCCAAGACCAGCATCAACGACCTGCTGCGCGGCGACTGATCGAAAAGCTGCTTTTTTCCGGTGGAGACAGCATGATCCTGGACAAACTATTTCAACTGATGTCTGAGAAACAGGCATCCGATCTGTTCATCGCCGCCGGAATTCCAATTCATATCAAGATCCAGGGCAACACCATCCCGGTCAATCAGCAGGTAATGGACCCGGCGATGATCGAAAAGATCGCGCACGAACTGATGACGCCGGACCAGCAACGAACGTTCGAGGCGACGATGGAGATGAACCTCTCCTTCGGCGTCCCGAATGTCGGCAATTTCCGGATCAACCTGTTCCGCCAGCGCGGCTCGATCTCCATTGTCATCCGATTCATTCTCGGCAACATCCCGCCGCTTAACACGCTGGAGCTGCCGGAAATCCTCGCCGAGCTGGTGATGGAAAAGCGCGGGCTGATCCTGATCGTTGGCGCCACCGGGTCGGGCAAGTCGACGACCATCGCCTCGATGCTCGACCATCGGAACGCCAACCGGACCGGGCACATTCTCACCATCGAGGATCCGATCGAGTTCCTCTTCAAGCACAAGAAATCGATCGTCAACCAGCGCGAACTGGGCATGGACACCCTCGGTTGGGAACATGCACTGAAGAACGCCATGCGTCAGGCGCCGGACTGCATTCTGATCGGCGAAATCCGCGACAAGGAAACGATGCAGGCAGCCATCGCCTACGCGCAAACCGGCCACCTGTGCATGGCGACACTTCACGCCAACAACAGCTACCACGCACTCAACCGCATCATCAACTTTTTCCCCCTGGAGAGCCGCACGGCGCTCTATCTCGACCTCTCGGCGAGCCTCAAGGCGATCGTCTCTCAACGCCTCGTCAAGCGCCCCGACGGTCGGCGACTGCCGACGGCCGAAGTACTGCTGAACACCCGCCACATTCAGGAGCTGATCGAACGCGGCGAGGTGCAGGCAATCAAGGACGCCATGGAGCAAAGCCTGGCGCCCGGCTCGCAGACCTTCGAGCAAGACCTCTACCGCTTGTATCGCGACGGCACCATCACGCTGGATGAAGCCCTGGCCAACGCCGATTCGCCGACGAATCTCTCCTGGCTGATCAATAATTCGCAAATCGGCGCTCCCGGAGATAAAACGGAGCAAGCTTCGGAATTGCCGCTCGATTTTTCCGACATCAACGGCAATGGCACCTCGTTCAAGGAGTTTTCCCTGAGCCTGGACGAAACGCCCGAAACCGAAACGACAGATGCCCACTGACCCCGTTCTCGCCCTCGCCGAACAACTGATTGCCCGCCCGTCGATCACCTCCGATGACGCGGGTTGCATGCCCATCGTCGAGACACGCCTGCAAGTCCTCGGATTTCGCTGCGAGTACATCAATCGTGGCGGCGTGACCAATCTCTGGGCGCGCCGCGGCGACTCCGGCCCCGTATTCTGTTTCGCCGGTCATACCGACGTTGTTCCGCCCGGGCCAACCGACCGCTGGCAGAGTCCGCCGTTTACGCCGACGCAACGCGACGGCTTCCTCTACGGACGTGGCGCAGCCGACATGAAAGGCTCGATCGCCGCCTTCGTCACCGCGCTCGAAGCCTTCGTCGCCGCACATCCCACGCATCGCGGATCGATCGCCCTGCTTCTTACCTCCGACGAGGAAGGCGACGCCATCGACGGCACGACAGCCGTCGTCGAAGCGCTGCGGGCCCGTGGCGAGACGATCGATTACTGTCTGGTCGGCGAACCCACCTCGGTCTCCCGCGTGGGCGACACGGTAAAGAATGGGCGCCGCGGCTCGCTCTCCGGCGCGCTCACCGTCAAGGGCATTCAGGGACATATCGCCTATCCGCACCTGGCGAAGAATCCGGTCCATCTGTCCGCGCCGGCCATCGCCGAACTCGCAACAACGGTCTGGGACGAAGGCAACGACTTTTTCCCGCCGACGACCTGGCAGATTTCGAACATCCATGGTGGAACCGGCGCCACCAATGTCATTCCCGGACACATCGACATACTCTTCAATTTCCGCTTCTCCACCGCCAGCTCGCCGGAAAGCCTGCAGAAGCGCCTGTGCGACATCCTAAATCGTCACGGCCTTGATTACGACATTCGCTGGACACTCGGCGCCAAACCTTTCCTGACCGGGAGCGGCGAACTGATCGACGCCTCGCGGGAAGCCATCGGCGAAGAACTAGGCATCGAAACCGAACTCTCGACCACCGGCGGCACCTCGGACGGTCGCTTCATCGCCGAAATCTGCCCGCAGGTCATCGAGATCGGCCCGGTCAACGCCAGCATCCACAAAATCGACGAGTGCGTCGAAATCGCCGCACTCCCCAAACTTGCCGCCATCTACCGGCGCATTCTTGAAAAGCTTCTTACCTGAACCACAGAAAGCCCCGTGACAACCGACCTATTCGAACAAGCCCAGAGCGAACTCTCCACCCTGCGCGACCTGATGCGCTTTGCCGTCAGCCGCTTCAACGAGGCCAACCTCTTTTTCGGCCACGGTACCGACAACGCATGGGACGAGGCGGCCTACCTGCTGCTGCACTCGCTGCACCTGCCGGTCGACCAACTCGATCCCTACATGGACGCCCGCCTGACCACCGGCGAACGCAAGGCCGCGCTGAAATTGATCCGGAGGCGCATGACCGAACGCCTTCCGGCATCCTATCTGACACACGAAGCCTGGCTCGGCGACTACCGCTTCTACGTTGACGAGCGGGTCATCGTCCCGCGCTCGCACATCGCCGAATTGCTGCATGAGCAACTCAGCCCGTGGGTCGACGACCCGTGGGCCGTTCGCCGCGTTCTCGATATGTGCACCGGCTCGGGCTGTCTCGCCATCCTCGCCGCCGAGGCGTTTCCAGAAGCGACGGTCGACGCAGTCGATCTCTCGCCCGACGCAATGGCTGTGGCCGAACGGAACGTCAAGGACTATGCGCTTGAGGAACGCGTCCGGCTGATCCAATCCGACGCGTTCTCCGCGATTCCCCGGGAAAAGTACGACCTCATCATTTCCAATCCACCTTACGTCAACGCCGAATCGATGGCGTCGCTCCCCGACGAATACCGGCGCGAACCAGAAATGGCACTGGCCAGCGGAGAAGACGGCCTTGATTTCGTTCGCGTCCTGCTCAGGGAAGCGCCACTTCACCTCACCGCCGATGGCGTTCTGGTCGTCGAAATCGGACACAACAAGGATGACCTTGAACGGGCCTTCCCGCGACTGTCTTTCGTCTGGCTCGATACCAGCGCTGGAGACCGTTTCGTTTTCATGCTGCGGCGCAAGGATCTAAACGCCTGAGCGCAAGGATTCCAGCGGCGTCAGGCGTAGCAGTTTTGCGCTGGCGAACCAGCCCGCGCCAATGACCAGCAGCCCGCCGCCGACCGCTCCGGCGGGCAGAAGCCAGAACGCGGGCGAAACTTCCAGGTTGAACACCTGCCGGGCGAGGATCTGGCCCACAGCCAGCGCGGCAATCGCCGCGACCAGCCCGGACAGCGCGCCGATCGCTGCCAGTTCGGCCAGTACGGCCCGCCGCAACTGCTCGCGACGTGCGCCCAGCGCGCGCATGATGGCCAGCTCGTAACGCCGCTCGTCGGCAGCCGACGCCATGGCCGCGTACAGCACGATGACCCCGGCAACCAGGGTAAACAGGAAGACGAACTGAACCGCCCGGGCGACCTGATCCATGATCGACTGCAATTGCCGCACGATGGCGGCGACATCGACGACGGTCAGGTTGGGAAATTCGCGGACCAGACGGTTCACGAAATCGACTTTCGCATCAGGCAGATAGAAGCTGGTGATCCAGCTGGCCGGATAGCCTTCGAGCACGGCAGGCGGCGTTAGGACGAAGAAATTGACGCGCATCGAATCCCAGTTCAGCTTGCGCAAACCGACCACGCGCATCGACACCGGCTCGCCGGCCACCGAAAACTCCAGCGTGTCGCCGACGTGCAGCCCGAGCGTCCGTGCCAGACCTTCCTCGACCGAGGCCACGCCCGCCCCCCCTTGGCCGAGCTCGGCCGTATTGAACCAGCGCCCGCTCGTCGTAATGTTCCCCTCGGGAATCACCGAGCGGTACGACAGATTGAACTCGCGTTCGACCAATCGCTTGGCGCGATCGTCCTCGTAGCGTCCCGGACCGACTTTTGTACCATTGATCGCAACCAGCCGGCCGCGAACCATCGGTGCAAATTCCGGGGAAAGGCTGTCGTGCGCGAAAAACTGCCGTACCGCATCCCGCTGATCGGGCTGGATATTGATGACGAAGCGGTTCGGCGCCTCGGGCGGAATCGCCCGTTGCCAGGCATCGAGCAACTCATTGCGCGTCACGGTCAAAAGAAGCAGTGCCATGAATCCGAGTGACAGCGCGACAACCTGTACGACACTGGCGGCCTGGTGCCGTTGCAGGCTGGCCAGACCGTAGCGCCAGCCGAAGCCGGAAGCACCTGGCTTCCCGGACGAACTACGACCCACCGCGCGAACCCCGCCGAGCACACGAATCGCCAGCCAGGCGAAAAAGCCGAACAGCAGCATCGCCGCGACGAAGCCGCCGACGACATAGGTTCCCAGGCGTGGCTCGCCGGCAACCCAGTACATCAGCCCGGCAAGCAAGATGAGCCCGAATGCATAACCGCCGATCAGCCGCAAGGGCGACGTTCCCGTCGAGAGGATCTCGCGGCGCAATACGCGCAAGGTCGACACCTGGCGCAATTGCAACAGCGGCGGCAGCGAGAAACCTGAAAGCAGCAACAAGCCAACCAGTCCCCCCTGGATCGCCGGCAGTATCCCCGGCAATGGCAACGGCGTCGTCAGCAACTGCGCTAACCAGGCATGCAGGACAAAATGGGCCGCATAACCGAGAACACAGCCGACAAAGGAGGCGAACAATCCCAGAAGAAGGAATTGAACGACATAGACCCGCAACAGGAATCCTTGCGTCGCGCCCAGGCAGCGCATGACAGCACACGGGTCGAGATGTCGCTGCATGTAGCGACGCGAGGCCAGCGCGACGGTAACCGTGGCCAAAACGACGGTCAATAGCGCGGCAAGGCCGAGGAAACGCTGGGCACGTTCAAGCGCCGTGCGGATTTCCGGTCGACCGTTTTCCGCATCTTCGATGCGTTCTCCTCGTTCAAGTATTTTTTCAACAGAAGAGCGGAACTGTTTGATTATTTTGTAATCACCTGCCAGGAGAAAGCGATAGGAAACCCGACTTCCCGGCACGATGAGACCTGTCGCCTCCACATCGGACAGATTCATCAACAAGCGCGGCGCAACGCTGAAAAAATTGAGGCCGCGATCAGGCTCATAGGTCAAGAACTGGGCAACACGCAATCGGTTGCGTCCCACGTTCAGCGACTCCCCCACCTGCAAGGACATCAGCGCGGCCATTCGTTCATCGACCCACACCTCGCCGGGTTGGGGAATGCCGGATGCCGGCGCATCCTCCGCTCCGGCAACCGAGGCGATCCGGAGCCCGCCGCGTAGCGGATAGCCAGCCGATACCGCTTTGATCTCGACCAGTTGCGTCCGAACCTCATCCCCCTCGCCGGCAGAAACCATACTCGGGAAGCTACGCGTTTCTGCGAGTTGGAGCCCCCGCGTCCGGGCTTCCTCGGCAATGCGCGGCGCCCAGGGATGATCGGCGACCAGCAACAAATCGGCACCCAACAACTGATTGGCTTCCAGCGCGAGCGCCTGCCGAACACGATCGGTGAAGAACCCGACTGCCGTCAGCGCCGCCACAGCGACGACCAGCGCGGCCATCAGAAGATGCAGTTCGCCGGACCGCGCATCGCGGCGCAACATCCGCCAAGCGAAAGGCAAGCTCCCCGACAGTACGCTTCGTTCAGGCATAGGCCCCATCCTCAGAGCAACTCAGTAGCACTATAGTCATTCACCGGGCGGAGAGGTTCAGAGAAAGAACGCTCGACCCGGGGAACGCCTACTCCAGTTCGCGCAAGCGCTGGAACGCTTCCTCGACTCGCCGCACGGCGATGATCTCCATGCCGGAAATTCCCTGTTTCGGTTTGTTGGCTTCGGGGATCATGGCCCGCGTAAACCCCAGTTTCGCCGCTTCGCGGAGGCGTTCCTGCCCGCGTGGCGCCGGCCGGATTTCCCCCGCCAGGCCAACTTCGCCAAAAACTATAAGTTTACTAGGCAATGCCTTGTTTTTTAGTGAAGAAACGATCGACAAAAGAACAGAAAGGTCGGCCGCCGGCTCGGTAATCTTGACGCCGCCGACAGCGTTTACAAAGACATCCTGATCGAAGCAAAGGATTCCGGCATGGCGATGCAGCACCGCCAGGAGCATCGCCAGTCGTTGCGCGTCGAGACCGACGGTCAGCCGCCGAGGATTTCCGTGCGCCTGATCGACGAGCGCCTGCACCTCGACCAGCAACGGCCGCGTGCCTTCCTGCGTGACCAGAACGCACGATCCGGGAACCTCTTGCCCGTGTTGGGAGAGGAACATCGCGGAGGGGTTATTGACCCCCTTCAGCCCCTTGTCGGTCATGGCGAAGACGCCGATTTCGTTGACCGCGCCGTAGCGGTTCTTCACCGCCCGGATCAACCGGAAACTCGAATGCGTATCACCTTCGAAGTAGAGAACGGTATCGACGATGTGCTCCAGCACCCGCGGACCGGCCAGCGCGCCTTCCTTGGTCACGTGCCCGACCAGAATCACCGTCACGCCGCTCTGCTTGGCCAGCCGGGTCAGTTGCGCCGCGCACTCGCGCACCTGGGCGACCGACCCCGGCGCTGAACTGAGTTGCTCCGACCAGAGCGTCTGCACCGAATCGATCACCGCGACCTGCGGTTTCTCCGCCTGCAACGTGGCAAGAATCTTTTCGAGGTTGATTTCGGCGAGCAGCTTCAGCCGCCGGGTATCCAGCGCCAACCGCCGCGCCCGCAAGGCGATCTGCTGGCCGGACTCCTCGCCACTGACGTACAGCACCTGGCTCGATTCGCTAAGTGCCGTCAGTGCCTGCAACAATAACGTGCTCTTGCCGATGCCCGGATCGCCGCCGATCAGGACCACGCCACCGGCAACCAGTCCACCGCCGAGCGCCCGGTCGAACTCGCCGATGCCGGTCGGCAAGCGGTCTTCCTCGCGCGCCTCGATCTCGGAAAGCGTCTGCACGGTCGCGGTTCCCGCGAGCGCGGCAAAGCGGCGCGAGGCCGGAGGTGCGGATTCGGCCAGCGTTTCCACAAGCGTGTTCCACACCCCGCAACCCGGGCATTGCCCTTGCCATTTCGACGAGGTTGCGCCGCACTCGGTACAGGAATAGATCGTTTTCGCTTTGGCCATGGCTATCGTCCTGATTCGACAACAGGCACGCGCCGAGCCAATGCACAGAACAATTCGTAACTGATCGTTCCGGCAGCGGCGGCGACCTCGTCGGCAGGCAGCCCCTCGCCCCACAGCACCACCGGGCTATCCACACCCGCTTCGGGGATATCCGTCAGGTCGCAGGCCAGCATGTCCATCGACACCCGCCCAACCGTCGTCGTACGCCGGCCATTGACGAGAATGGGGGTACCACTTGGCGCGTGGCGAGGATAGCCGTCAGCATAACCGCAGGCGACGATGCCGATCCGGCTCGGCCGGGTCGCCTCGAAGGTGCCGCCGTACCCCACGCGCTCTCCGGACTGAATTTCCTGAACCGCCAGAATGCGACTGCTGAGAGTCATCACGGGCCGCAGCCCGAGGCTCTCGGCACTGACGTCCGCAAACGGACTCGCGCCGTAGAGCATGATGCCCGGCCGCACCCAATCATGACTGGTCAGCGGATAACGAATGATGGCCGCCGAGTTGGCCATGCAGACCGGAACATCCCAGTCCTCGGTCATCCGATGAAAGCGCTCAAGCTGCCAGTCGATACCGCGCCCGCCATCAGCCTCGGCGAAATGCATCATCAGCGTCGCCGGGCCTACAGCGGTATTTCGCGCCAGTTCCTGTCGCAACGACGGGATCTGGTCCGGCGTGAAACCGAGACGGTTCATCCCTGTGTTCAGTTTGATATAGATTGGCAAACGCACGGGCAATGCAGCGGCCTGGATCATGCGCAACTGTTCGATACGATGAACCGCCACCGTCAGCCCGTATTCAGCACAAACCGGCAAGTCGACCGGCTCGAAGAAACCTTCCAGCAGCAGGATGGGCTGGCGGAATCCGGCCTCGCGCAACGCCACCGCGGCTTCGATTTCGAGCAGGGCGAAGCCGTCGGCGATTTCCCGCAGCGCATCGGCCACCCGTGACAGGCCATGGCCATAGGCATCGGCCTTGACGACGGCCCATGCCCGGACCTCCGAATCGGGAACAGCGGCACATTGCTTGGCACGCAGGTAATTGTGGCGAACGGCATTCAGATCGATACACGCTTGAATCGGGCGGGGCATGATTTTTCGGCCTTGTCGGGAATTCAGATGGCTCGGATAGTCTGCAAATCAACTTGGCATTTTGCCTCAAAGACATCAACCTGTCTTTTCACAATGTGAAATACTACGTGTATCTACTTATGAGTTTCGTGGTATAACGCCAGACTTGATAAAAAAGAGTGGTCGGATTTCGATGCCTTTCGGCTTCTATATCATCATGGCGGCGCAATTTTTTTCCGCGCTTGCCGACAACGCATTGCTGATCGTTGCCATCGCCGCCTTGCGTGAGATGCACGCTCCCGCCGCCTACGAACCCCTTCTGAAGACCTTCTTCACCGTTTCCTATGTCGCGCTGGCGGCCTTCGTCGGTGCCTTTGCCGACTCGATGCCGAAAGGCCGGGTCATGTTCATCAGCAACGCGATCAAGGTCATCGGCTGCGCGATGATGCTCTTCCACGTCCACCCGCTGCTGGCGTATGCCGTGGTCGGACTGGGGGCCGCTGCCTACTCCCCGGCCAAGTACGGAATTCTCACCGAATACCTGCCGCACCGATTGCTGGTCATCGCCAACGGCTGGATCGAAGGTCTGACCGTTGGCGCCATCATTCTTGGCGTAGTCATTGGCGGCACGCTGATCCAGCCGGCTGTCGCGCACAAGCTGCTCAGCTTCGACTTCCCGCTGATCGATACGGGCGTCGACACCATCGGGGAGATGGCTCTCGGATTCGTCGGCATCTTCTATATCATTGCTGCGTTGTTCAACCTCTATGTGCCGGATACGGGCGTCGACCACAAGGTGCTGCACAAGAACCCCTGGTATCTGGTTCGCGAATTCAACCATTGCCTGGTACTGCTCTGGCGCGACCGCCTCGGACAGATCTCGCTGGCCGTGACGACATTGTTCTGGGGTGCGGGAGCCACCCTCCAGTTCATCGTGATCAAATGGGCCGAGGTGTCACTTGGCCTCGGCCTGTCGAAATCGAGCATGCTGCAAGGAGTCGTTGCTGTCGGTGTCGCGATTGGCGCCATCGCCGCGGCCAAGGCCATCACGCTGCGCAAATCAGTCAAGGTGATCCCGCTCGGCATTGCCATGGGCCTGATCGTGCTGGTGATGAACTTTGTTCACCACACTTGGCTGGCGGTCCCCTTGCTGATATTCATCGGTGCGTTGTCTGGCTATTTCGTCGTACCGATGAACGCCCTGTTGCAACACCGCGGCCATATCCTGATGGGTGCAGGTCACTCGATCGCCGTACAGAACTTCAACGAAAATCTGTCGATCCTGATCATGACCGGGCTCTACTACCTGATGGTCAAGGCGGATCTGTCGATCTATTGGGTCATTACCCTGTTTGGCCTATTCGTCAGCGGATCGATGCTCCTCGTCAAGCGACTGCATGAAGCCAACCAGCGCGAACACGACGATGTGATCCACCTGGACGACAACGGGTCGCACTGAGCGATATTTGCTCCTACCCCTGCCGCTACGTTTTGCGCGCTGATTTCATCAGCGCCCGCGCCCGGCACAAGTCTTCCCACGCCTTGGCCTTGTCCGGCAGGTTGCGCAACAGATAGGCTGGATGGTAGGTGACCACCACCGGGATATCGCGCTCTCCGTCCCGGTACTCCAGCGCTTTTCCGCGCAAGCTGCCTAGCGAACCACTGTCGCCAAGCACCGAACTGACCGCCGCACGGCCAAGCAGCACGATGAGCTTCGGCTGGATCAGCGCAATCTGCCGCTGCAGGTACGGGAAACAGGCGGCCATTTCCTCTGCCTCCGGCGTCCGGTTCCCCGGCGGGCGACATTTCACCGCATTGGCGATATAAACGTCCTCACCCCGCTTGAGATCAATAGCCGCCAGCATGGCATCGAGCAGCTTTCCGGCCTGCCCGACGAAAGGCTCGCCACGTGCGTCCTCCTCGGCCCCGGGGCCCTCGCCGATGAACAGCCAACTCGCCTGCTCGTCCCCCACTCCGGGGACCGCCTGTTTGCGCTGAGCGCACAGTCCACAGGCGCGACAATCGGCGATAGTACTGCGCAACTCGTCCCAGTCCATTCGAGCGACGCCCCCGGACAACTGCTGCGTCGATGCGGGTTGAACCGGGGCCTTTTCCTGGAGAGCCGGTCTCTCGACCGGCGCACACGCGGTCGTCGAAACCTCCTGAACAGCCTCGCCAGCCAACGAACGCGCGACTTGCGGCTGCTCCCGGCGCACCCAGAGCGGAGAAATACCCATTTCCTCGAGAAGCTCTTTTGGCGACAAGTTCATGCGCTTGCCTCGGCCAGGGCGCGGGTCAGCACCAGCGCATCTTCACGCCCCTTCTCCGCGGGGTAATAACCGCGCCGTACGCCGATCTGGGCAAAGCCAAAATGGCGATAGAGCGTCAGCGCCCTGTCATTCGACGGGCGCACTTCCAGCAGCAAGGTTGCCGCTCGTCCGCGCTGGGCAATTTCCATCGCGTGCTCGAGCAACCGGGCACCAAAGCCGAACCCCTGACGTTTTTCGGCAACACTGATGTTGAGCAAATGCGCCTCATCGACGGCCAGCATGAGCACGAAATAGCCGACCATTTCGCCACCGATCCGGCAAACCCAGCAACTGTAGCCGCTGGCGATCGAGTCTGCGAAGTTGGCCCGGCTCCAGGGATGCGAATAAACGCGGTATTCGATCCGCAATACCTCGTCAAGATCGCGCTCGACCATCGGCATCAACTCGACCGCCGGCTCAAGGATAGCGTTCATTACGCCTTGCCTCCTTCGGCCAACCGTTCGGCGACCGTCTTCGCCACCTTGTCACGAACGTAAAGCGGCGCGGCGTCAGCGGGATCAATACATTCACCGCGTTCCATGCGGCGACCAGCCAGACGGGCCACGAGGCCGGCGTGCGGCATGACTTCTGGTTTCCATGTCGTGACAACGGCCCCAAGGCGCTCGCGCAGCGCCGGATAGGCGGAAATGCCGTTCCCGCACGCACACCATCCTGCCGAGTCCGGCACTGGAACCGATCCAGGAGGATATACGCCGATCTCGCCCTGAACGACGCCATTGACAAAAAGCCCGAAATACACCTCGCTCATCCGTGCATCGAGCGCCACGATGACCCGGTCGCTCACCGCTGCCAGCGCCATCGCTTCGAGTGTCCCGACGCCGAGCAACGGCAGATTCCGCGCGACAGCCAATCCTTGCGCGACGCCACAGGACACACGAAGTCCGGTGAACGACCCTGGCCCCGCACCGAAGGCGACACCATCGAGGTCAGCGAACGCCAGACCTTCTTCCTTGAGCATGGCCTCGGCGACCGGCAACAACGAGGCGGAATTGGACAAATCATCCGGACAGCTGCGGGCGGCAACACGCCCGTCGCTCCACAGCGCGACAGAACCCGGATCGGTTGCTGTTTCGAGGACAAGAATTTTCATGGGCCCGTATTTTACCCGCACAACCTTTCCCAGCCGTCCGCTTTTCACCGGATCACTTGCCCCCGCTGGAGTGATTCCCGAGATGGCGGCGCAATAGACCAACCGCCCCACCAACCGTTCCAGACTGTTACACGCCGGTCAAAAAACCAACGCGATAACGCCACAGATTCGCGGCCGGAGTCCCGATATGCTTCGTCCCGTCAACAAAACGAATTATCCATTAGCGAAAGGAAGCAACCATGACCTCACTGACCGACTTTGCCGCCATCGTTACCCTTGTCCTCCTCGTCGTCGCCCCCCTCGCAATCGATGCCTACCTTCACGTGCGTGACCACAAGGTAATGCAATAACCTCCGGCAGAAATCCGTCTCACTCATCGCGCCTTGCCGGGTTGGTCTGGCGACGAAGCGCGATGATCACCGGCAAATGCGCGACGGGCGCTGGACAATTCGGCAAGCTGTGCCAAGACCTGCGTGTTGATCGCCTCGGCAGACACCCCAGTGAGAACGTCGATCGCCTCATCGACCTTTTTGACCGCATAGATGTGAAAGCGCCCTTCGGCGCAAGCGGCGACCACATCGTCGCGCAGCATGAGGTGTTTCAAATTGGACGACGGAATCAGCACACCTTGCTCACCAGACAGCCCTCGTGCCTTGCAGATGTCGAAAAACCCCTCGATTTTTTCATTGACGGCCCCGATTGCCTGCACATCCCCGAATTGATTGACCGACCCCGTGACTGCCAGCGATTGGCGGATCGGCGCATTGGCGAGGACCGACAGCAACGCGCATAACTCGGCCAGTGAAGCGCTATCCCCTTCGACCGGACCATACGACTGTTCGAAAACCAGGCTGGCGGACAGGGACAACGGCAAGGTGCGCGAATAGCGCGCCCCGAGAAACGACGACAGAATCATCACCCCTTTGGAGTGGATGGCGCCGCCGAGTTCGGTTTCGCGCTCGATGTCGATCACATCGCCTTCGCCAACCCGGACCGTCGCCGTGATTCGCACTGGATGGGCAAACATGAAATCATCCAGGGAAAGCACCGCCAGCCCATTGACCTGCCCGGTCCGCTCACCACTGACCGAGATAAGCAGCGTGTCGCGCAGAATTTCCTCCTGATACCTGCTACGTACACGGTCGACCCGTCGGATTCGGGCGGCAAGTGCGCTTTCCACATCCTCTCGCCGGACAGTATCGCGACCAGCCTCGCCGGCCCGGTATTCAGCCTCCTGTAACAAATCGGCGACCTGCCTCCGGTTGGCAGTCAGCCGCTCGGAATCCTCGCACAAGCGGGCAGCGTGCTCGACCACCCGCGCCACGGCGTCCCGGTCGAACGGGCGCAAGCCGTTGCCCTTGATCAGCGTCGCCAGATAATCGGCATAACGGCGGGTGGACTCGGCATCGCGCGCGAGCTCATTCTCGAAATCGGCAGGCACCTTGAAAAGTTCGGCAAAATCCGGATCAAGCGCCTTGAGCAGGTAATAGATCCGCCGCTCGCCGATCAGCACCACCTTGACCCGGAGTGGCATCGGCTCAGGCTCGAGGGAAATGGTACTGATCAGGCCCCAAGCCTGTCCGAGCGACTCGATGCGCACCTGGCTCGCCTGGAGTGCCCGCTTCAACCCTTCCCAGGCGTACGGCTGCGTCAGCAACTTCAGGGCATCCAGAACGATATGGCCGCCATTGGCCCGATGCAGCGCACCGGGCTTGATCAGCGTGAAATTGGTCAGCAACGTGCCCATCTGGGCAATGTGATCAACGCGTCCTACCAAGTTGGGATAGATCGGATTGTCCTCGTAGACGACGGGCGCGCCTGTCGCACCCGCGTTGTCCACAAGCACATTGACCTGATAACGAAGCGTCGACAGGCTGCCCCTGAACCCCGTGCCAGCCCCCTCTCCTTCCGGCTTGGGCTGCTCGCGCAACTGTTCGCCTTCCTCGACCACATCGTTCATGACCTCGTCGAGAAACGCCAGCACTTCGGGCAAATCCTCGTAGTGCTCGCGGAGTTCCTCGATCAGATGACCGACAGCAAGCTGCAGAATCTCCCGGCTGGCATCCTTGATGTGTGCCTGCGTGTCCCGCCGCCAGCGTGGCAGTTGGAGCATCAGTTGCCTGAGCCGTTCGCTGTACTCTTCGATCGATTTACCGATGCGTGCCTTTTCGTCGTCCGAAAGTTTCTCGAATTCCTCGTGCGACATGGCTTCCTCACCGGCGAGCGGTGCGAAGACAAATCCGTGCGGCGTGCGCAGCAGCACCACGCCGTCTTCGGACGCTGCGCTGCCGAGTTCCTGCAAGGCTTTTTCCTCTTTTTCCTTGAAGTCATTGTTGATCGCCTCGATCCGCTGACGATACTCATCGCTTTCGAAGGCTGACTGAATGGCCTTGGCCAGTTCCGTGCCGAATTGCTGCATATCGCGCTTCAATTGCCCGCCCCGTCCGTGCGGAACGCGCAGGAGTCGCGGCTTGTTCGGCTCGGCGAAGTTATTGACGTAGCACCAGTCGCTCGGCACCTCCTCTTCGACGGCCTTGGCTTCCAGCAAGCGCCTGACGACCGAATGCCGGCCGCTGCCCGATTCGCCGAGGACGAACAGATTGAACCCCGGGCGCTGGATATCGATGGCAAAGCCGATCGCGTCAACAGCCCGCTCCTGGCCGATGATTTCGGTCGCCGCCTCCAGTTCCGCCGTCGTCTGGAATGAGAAAAGCGACGGGTCGCAAGCTTGATAAAGCTGTTCAGCCTGTAGCGCGTTGACGATTGACATGAGTGCGTCCTTTCCCGATCACGACGAAAAACGCGTGGGCAGAGAAACAGTGATCATCTCTGAATACTATAGATTCGGCCCGAATAACGCTTGAATTTCGGGTTATTGTCCCGACATGGGAATGATGGAAACGACAGAAAAAGAAGTTCAAACGCTGGAGCAGTTGTATGCCCTACGCAAGCAAGCGGTCCGGCTGCACAAAAGCGGGATGCGTGTGATGCAGATTGTCACGGCGACGGGGCTCAGCTGGCCGGGCGTACGCATGGCCCTGGACTTGTACGAAGCAGGCGGCATGGTCGCCTTGAAGCCCTCCGTACGCGGGAAGAAACCGGGTACGGGTCGAAGCCTG